>JAEWIG010000334.1 GCA_023387295.1 Bacillota bacterium
GGGCTCACCTCCCCCACCTGTTGAAGGCTCCCAAGGGTCTGGTAGTAATCCGTAGACAATAAGTCATTGTATGAAAAAAGCGTCTTAAGCTATTGCTTAGACGCTTTTTTTAATGCCATTTGCTTTACGTATTGCTTTTCCATCTCGACCATCAACTCACTCAATTGGATAAACGAGTGATGCAAGGTTGGTCGGGATAAAATAAAGGAAAGTCTTTCTTCTAGGTTTACTGGCATGATTTTTAATTTTCTTATCAGTGTAGTTTGTGAAAATTGAACGGGATGTTCGTTCGTCCAATAGACAAACTCTAATAGGAGGCTTATGCCAAACTTCATTGGTTTTTCTACTTCTTTAATATCTCTTCTCGAAAAGAAATCTTCCAATACTGGCTTAATAGCGTTCCATTCTTTAAGCAAAAGAGGGATATAATCTTCGTGACTTTCCCAAGGTTTTAATGCATCTACCTTAGAATAATAAGCTGCTTCATATAAAAATGGGATGCTAAGACTAAAACTAGCCAATGATGTTGGTTCGACTTTAATTTTTTTGATATCGGAAAAAAAGAATGGATGCTCAAGTTCCTTTGGAATCGAAAGAGTAATATGTTCTGTCATTGCTCATCTCTCCCCTTCATTCTTTTCTTCCCTTCTCTACATACCTCTAGCAATGGACATTCAGGACATTGAGGATTTTGAGCTTTACAATGATACCTTCCAAAGAAAATCATCCGATGATGAGTAACAGACCACTCCTCGATCGGAACTTTCTTCATTAATGTTTTTTCTACTTCTAAGACGGAATCCTTCCAACGGCAAAAAGCAAGTCTTTTACTAACTCGTTCTACATGAGTATCTACTGCAATTGCAGGAACACCATATGCAACTGAGACGACCACATTAGCCGTTTTTCTCCCGACGCCAGGGAGTTTCATTAATTCATCACGGTCAATTGGCACAATTCCATTGTATTCATCCAATAATAATTGACAGAGCTTTTGAATATTTTTTGCTTTATTTCGGTACAAGCCAATCGAACGGATATCCTGCTGCAGCTCCTCTAAAGAAACATTTAAATAGTCTTCTGGTGTTTTATATTTTTGAAATAGCTTGCTCGTCACTTTATTAACAAGGACATCTGTACATTGAGCTGAAAGAGCTACCGCTATAACAAGCTCAAAAGGATTCGAATGGTTTAGCTCACAATGAGCATTGGGAAACATATCTCCCATTTTATCTAAACAAAATCGAATTTGACTCTTATTTAACAAGTTTCTCACCACATTATATAATTATTGCTCTAGCCAATTATAAAAAGGAATAGACTTCGTTGTAGATGTAGTACCTTCTCCCTGCTTTGCTCGTTGTTGTGTTTGGTTTTGTCTAAATTTCTTACCGTAGCTTTTTGCTTGTTCAATCGTTTTAATTCCGTTCTTTTTCCATTCAAATAAAATTCTATCAATATAACGGAAGTTTAATTTCCCTGACATAACAGCTTCCCTAAGTGCTGCCTTAATAATATGTGGATCATGATGATCATCATCCATCCAAAGCGCTAGTGTCTCACATTCGAAAGGAGATAATGGTCGTCCAAATTCCTGTTCAAAGCATGAATATAAATCTGTCTCATTTTGTTGATTCATGAGCACGGCTTCCTGCTTGCTCTTATATAAAAAATGATCGATTAATTTTTCCCATAATGGTTCAATATTATACTTTTCAACCCATATTCCATCAGCTAAATGCCCTTCAATCAGTTCAATATACCCTTTTTGAATTAATTTCCGTAGTATTTCCGAGCATTCAGAAACAGAAATGGTCATGCGCGATGAGAGTTCAATCGGAGTAGGGAATTCATTTCCATTTTCAACAAAGGAGATTACATGAAGTAAGAGGACAAGCTCATGTTCATTTAAGTTCATTTCTTTATAATGGGTTAATAAAACTCCAGGTATTGTAATATTTCCCTCCCGGAGCCATTTCAACATATTTGTTTTCGACATCCTTTTACACCTCCTTTTAAGTATAGCATGAATCATTACCGCTAGTAAGGAGAATTGCAGGCAGTATTTCCATGAAGCTATCAGTTGACATCAGCAATAAAAAAATCCGCCAAAGCGGATTTTTGAATTAATAAAGCGGAATGCACTTTCGCTTTTATGGATATAAACGATTTAATAAACGCGGGAATGGAATTGTCTCACGAACATGCTCTACTCCACTAATCCATGCAACCGTTCTTTCGAGTCCAAGTCCAAATCCAGAGTGTGGAACAGATCCGTATTTTCTAAGCTCTAAATACCAGTTATACGCATCCATTTCTAATTTATGCTCTTCTAATCGTTGTTTCAACAAATCAAAGTCATGAATACGCTCTGAACCGCCGATAATCTCTCCATAGCCTTCAGGAGCGATTAGGTCCGCACAAAGCACTACATCTTCTCTTTCTGGATGAGGTTGCATATAGAAAGGCTTTAACGATGTAGGATAATGTGTGATAAATACTGGCTTATCATAGCTTTCTGCAATTGCTGTTTCATGTGGTGCGCCAAAATCATCGCCCCACTCGATATCATCAAACCCTTTTTCTTGAAGGAACTTAACGGCATCATCATAAGTAATGCGTGGGAATGGAGCCTTGATTTGTTCCAGTTTAGATGTATCACGACCTAGCGTCTTTAATTCAATTGTACAGTTTTTCAATACAGACTGAACAATATAAGAAACATATTCCTCTTGAAGTTTTAAACTGTCTTCATGCTCGTAGAAAGCCATTTCTGGCTCAATCATCCAGAATTCAATTAAATGACGACGTGTTTTTGATTTTTCTGCGCGGAATGTCGGTCCAAATGAAAACACTTTTCCAAGTGCCATAGCCGCTGCTTCCATATATAATTGTCCACTTTGAGAAAGATAAGCATCCTCTTCAAAATATTTCGTGTGAAATAATTCTGAAGTCCCTTCTGGTGCACTACCCGTTAAAATTGGTGGATCTACCTTTACAAAACCTTGTTCATTATAAAATTCATACGTAGCTCGAATAATTTCATTACGAATTTTCATAACCGCATGCTGACGACGTGAGCGAAGCCATAAATGACGGTTATCCATTAGAAATTCTGTTCCGTGCTCTTTAGGAGTAATCGGATAATCCACTGCAGCATGGATAACCTCAATTCCTGTTACGAGTAATTCGTAGCCTAGTGGCGAACGCTCGTCTTTTTGAATTTTACCAATTACATATAACGAAGTTTCCTGAGTCACCGATTTTGCTGCTTGAAACACTTCCTCAGGTACATCTGTTTTCACAATAACGCCTTGAATAAAACCAGTACCGTCTCTTAATTGTAAGAAAGCGATTTTACCGCTAGATCGCTTGTTTGCAACCCATGCACCTATTTTCACTTCTTGATCTACATATTTGTAAACTTCAGATATTGTTGTTTTAATCACAAATATTCCCTCCAAAAACTAGTAAATCTAAGCTATGTATCCTTTATATTATACTCTTCGAAAGTTGTACAAGCAATATCGAAAAGCACAGGTGGCTTGTTCAGCCCCGACAAGCATAAGACGAGCCTCTTGGAAAGGTGAACTTTACCTTTCTGAGAGGATTGGCTTATGACCTCGAGGGGCTAGCCACCGGAGCTAGACATTTCGAAAAGCGGAAGCGGCTTGTTCAGGGGCGACAAGCATAAGGCGAGCTGGCGAGTAGGTTGCTCTTTAACCTACTTGACAGATTGACTTATGACCTCGAGCCCCTAGCCGCTGGAGCTAGACATTTCGAAAAGCGCAAGCACTTGTTCCACACAAAAGCAGCTGAATTCTTCAGCTGCTAAAGATTTTCACTTCACTTCATTTTATTTGTAACAAATTGATGCATTCTCTCAACCGCTTTTTCCAATAGTTCTAGCGAAGTTGCGTAGGATAAACGAATATTATTTGGTGCGCCAAAGCCAGACCCAGGGATGACTGCTACCATCCCTTCCTCTAAAAGTGCTGTAGCAAATTCATCAACATCAGAATAACCAGTTAATTCAATTGCCTCTTTAACATTTGGGAATAAGTAAAAAGCACCTTGAGGCTTAATACAAGTAAAACCCGGGATAGCAATTAGCTTCTCATAAATCGTATTTAAACGGGATTCAAAAGCCTCTCGCATTTCTGTCACCATATCTTGTGAACCAGCATAAGCAGCAATAGCACCGTACTGAGCAGTAGTTGTCGGATTAGACGTGCTATGACTAGCAAGATTTGTCATTGCTTTTATTAGTTGCGTGTTGCCAGCAGCATAACCAATTCTCCACCCAGTCATTGAATGCGATTTTGATACACCATTAATAATGATTGTTTGCTCTTTTAATTGTGGAGAAAGCTGGGCAATCGATACATGTTTAGCGTCTCCATAGACTAATTTCTCATAAATCTCATCAGAAACAATAAGAATATTATGTTGTATGCATACTTCCCCTAATGCCTTTAATTCTGCTTCTGTATAAAGCATGCCTGTTGGGTTACTTGGCGAGTTAATAATAATAGCTTTCGTTCTTTCTGTAATAGCTTCCGTTAATTGCTCAGGAGTAATTTTGTAATCATTATCCTCTTTTCCTTCCACATATACAGGAACTCCATCAGCTAATTTCACTTGCTCTGGATAACTGACCCAATAAGGGGTTGGAATAATTACTTCATCCCCTTCGTCTAGAAGAGCTTGAAATAATGTGTAAAGAGCGTGCTTAGCCCCACTTGCAACAATAATTTGATTCGGTTCAAAATCAAGACCTTGGTCTTGTTTAAACTTATTAACAATTTCTTTTTTCAACGCAGGCAATCCTGCTGATGGCGTATATTTTGTCTGTCCTTCATTCATTGAACGATAAGCAGCATCAATAATATGTTGCGGCGTATTAAAATCAGGTTCCCCTGCTCCTAAGCCAATTACATCAAGCCCTTGTGATTTGAGCTCCTTTGCCTTCGCTGTTATGGCAAGCGTTGATGACGGTGTTAGTGCCTTAACTCTTTGTGCAAGCTGTATCTCCATTCCTTACCCCTCCACTTATAAGTTCTCTATTGTTTTTAGCCAATCACCTGTTTTAAAATCAACATAATAATAATTTATTAAATCCCCATCTGTACGATAATAAATTTCCCATAATGGTATATCTTTCTCGATACCAAGACGGACAGAAATAATTTCTTTTGGATGTTTTTCTTCCTTTAGTTTATTAATGGCTTCTTGTTCGGTAATACCATCCGCCTGTTTCCGAACGATAATTTTCTCTTCTTTTTCTGGAATCCAAACATAAATGCTTGTCCCTTCATTATCCTTGCCTTTTAGAATATAATATGTTTCTTGACCATGGTATAAGGAAAAGTCATCTACTTCCACTAACGTTGTTTCTTCCTGTGCAATTTGGATAGCTCTTTGTTTTGCTTCTTTAATTGGACTCATAGCATTTATATAAACAACTGAAGCTCCACTAATTCCAACAGCTACAATGATTAAGATTATTATAATAATTTTTTTCACATTTTTCACTCTACTTATGTATGATAAATTGTAAATACGGCTTTATTGTCGATAATCCTTCAATCTTGCTTTCCATTCTGGAATTCCTCCTCAAGGATTTTCAATATTTGTTACTTATACGCTCGACTGTTTCGGACAAACTATATGTACGTAACTTCTCAACCTTTAATATAGTATAACACCTTACCACAGTCGCTTAAATATTCATCTAAAAATTTCTTCTAATCCACTACGTCGATTTTGCTGCGTTCTTTGCGCAGCTTTTTTTATAACCATCTTTTAATCACTTCAACAATTTCACCGATATTTCGTTTTTCAACCGAAACTTTCGGAATCGATTCCAAGAAAGCTTTTCCATATCTTGTTGTAATAAGCCTGCGGTCAAAAATAAAAATAAAGCCACGATCTGTTTTCGACCTAATTAATCTTCCAAATCCTTGTTTAAAACGGATAACCGCTTCAGGTAAAGAATACTCTGAAAAAGGATTTCCACCATTATTTTTTATTTTTTCACATTTTGCCTGTGTTAAGGGCTCATCTGGTGGTGAAAATGGGAGCCTTACGATAATTAGGCATGTCAAATCTTCTCCTGGTATATCAATGCCCTCCCAAAAGCTACTAGTTCCGAATAAAATCGCCTTTTCAAAGCGTTGAAAATTGCGAGTTAATCTCGAACGGCTGCCACTCGTTATTCCTTGTGCAATTAGGGCATAATCATCAAGAAATCCTGATTCTTTAATGATTTCATATGTTTTTCTTAGCATTTCATGAGAGGTAAAAAGAACGAGCATTCTTCCTTTTGTTTCTTCTGCTATTGATATAATATGCTCGGCTATAGCAGCGACATATTCATCCAGTGTAACAGTATTAATTTCTGGTAAATCCTCTGGAATAATAAGTTTTATTTGTTGATCATAATGAAAGGGAGATTCAATTTGTTCTGTTTTACAATCAATTGTTTCAAGTCCGAGTTCCTGCATCATATATTGAAAAGAATTTTTTACAGATAAAGTAGCCGATGTGATCACAACACTTTCTTTATTACTAAAAAAATTCTCCTTTAAAAACTCAGCAACCGTAACAGGCTGGGCATAAACAGTTGTAGAGTTTTGCGGCGATCTCATATCTATTTCAATCCATTTTACAAAATCAGGAGTAGGTTGTAAAAATATTTTTCTTACATTTGGCGTTATTTCTTCGAGTTCCTGTAATAATGGTGATAATTCTTCAAGAAATGATTTTTCTCGAGCAGATAATGAAGTTTTATCTGCGACTTCACTAATTACAGCTAATCTGTTATTTAATTCATGAAGCGTATCTTTAAGAATAAACATAAATCTTTCTGCACTTGTTTTGACAGCATTCCAACCTGAGGTTGTGTCTTCTGTAGGGATTCGACAGCTAATACGGTTCATACCTTTTCTTAAATTAGCTATTTTTTTTGCATAAATAGCAATTGTTCTAAATAACTCATCCATTTCGTAATTAAGTTCGATAAGCATCTGATTGACTTCAAACGAATGTGACAAGTCTTTATCCTTAAGCTCAAGCTTTTCTAGTATTTTTTCAAGCTGAAAAAACAAATGCTTTTGCTCAATAAAGCCGATTTGACTAATTAAATATCGGAGTGAAACATAATCGAAGGAAATACCAACATGTTTGCCTGCTGCCTGACCAAAATGATGTCCTTCATCAATAACGATATGACTATAGGAAGGTAATATTTTATTTTCGGAAACTAGATCGCTTAAAACGAGTGAATGATTTGTTATGATAATATCTGCTGAAGCTGCTTTCTTTCGCGCACGCAAATAAAAATCTCTCGAAATCCATGATTTATTTTGGAGAAAAATCGTTTCGTCGTTTTTAATTTTATTCCAGAAAAGCATACCTCCGCTCGATAAGTTAACCTCATCAATATCACCTGTTACCGTTTCAGTTAACCATACCAATATTTGCATTTTAGTAAGAATGGTATCGTAATTATCATCATTATCTCTTAATGATTGTTCAAATTTTGGTAAGCTTAAATAATGACTTCTTCCTTTTAATAAAACAACCGAGAGAGGAAAAGGAAGCATTTTCATTAATTTTGGAATATCATTTGATAGCAATTGATCCTGCAGCTGAATTGTGTAAGTACTGACAATGATTGGCTTCCCACTTTCTTTACTATAAAGCACAGCAGGAATTAAGTAAGCTAAAGACTTGCCGACACCTGTCCCAGCCTCGATCATTATTTTATGACCATGCTTAAACGCATGATAAACAGAATCCATCATTTTAAATTGACCAATTCTTTGTTCAAATGCCGGGAAAGCCTTATTAAAAAGCTTCACTTTTTCTTCTTGCTCGAATGGGTATGCTGTCATTTCACTAGATGTGGAAATTTCGCTCTCACAATTTTTCCTTAACGCAATCCCATGGTGAATTTCTAAATCAGGCAACGTCGGCTCTATGGACGATTCTTTTTTCAACACGATTTCATCTAAAAGTAAATGTAAATCACTTTTCAACCCACTCGATAGTTTTAGAAGCTGTTTAACCGTTTGCAACGGTAGCTTCTCCAATCTTTCTAAAAGTAGTAAAAGTAGTTCAGCTGTCACATATGCATCACTATCAGCCTGATGGGGGCGTTCGTGAGTTAATCCTTCTCTTAAAGCTAATTCTGATAATTGAAAGCTATCTGCTGTAGGGAAAAGCGTTCTTGCCATTTCCACTGTATCTAATATCGGTCCATAAAAACCGTTATACCCTGCCTCTATTAATTCTTCCTGTAAAAACGAGAGGTCAAAATGGACATTATGCGCTACAAAATACCCACCATCTAAGAGGGTTAATACTTTCGGTGCTATTTCTGAAAACAATGGAGCTTCCTTCACCAGCTCATCATTTAAACCTGTTAACTCTTCAATAAAGGGTGGAATTGGTAACCCTGGATTAACGAGTGAAGAATATTCCTCAATAATTTTTCCGTTTTCGACAACAACAGCTGCAAATTGAATAATTTTATCCCCCTTCTTCGGGGTATTTCCTGTTGTTTCTAAGTCAATCACTACATATTTACTACTCATACTACACACCTCTAACATTCAGTCAATCAAACGGTATCACAAAATCAGAAAAAGAAAAAGGCATATAGCTTTGAAATTTATTTTTAGCCAATTTTGAAATAATTATTTGCTAAGAGGGAATTTAAAAAGCTGACTCGGATGGTATGTCCGGTCAGCCAGCTAATGTGTCAAATTATATATAATTAGAGGACCGTTTTTGCAGGCTCCTTATGAATCATTTCTTTAATCTTATTATCCTCATCCATTATCGCCACTTTTGGTTGATGTGAAAAGATCTTTTCTTCAGAGATGAGTGCGTAAGAAATGATAATAACGATATCTCCTTCTTGAACATGACGTGCAGCTGCACCGTTTACACAAATAACGCCACTTCCTCTTTCTCCTGGAATAATATATGTTTCAAACCGGGCACCGTTATTATTATTAACAATTTGTACCTTTTCGTTTTCTACCATTCCAACTGCATCAAGAATATCTGTATCAATCGTTATACTGCCAACGTAATTTAAATTCGCTTCCGTTACAACGGCACGGTGAATTTTCGCGTTCATCATGGTGCGAAACATGCTGCTTCCCCCTTACATCTCTTCCGTATTAATAATGATATTATCAATAAGTCGAGCTTTCATAAATTTCACGGCTATTGCTATGATCACTTTTCCATCGATTTTTGCAGTTTTTATAAGGCTTGGATAAGCGAGAATTTCAACATAATCAATGATTCCATCAGTCTTTTCAGTAATCATCTCTTTAATAAGTATCTTTATTTGTTCAGGATCCTTTTCTCCTTTACTAATGATTGTTTTCGCTTCTATTAGGCTTTCATATAGTACTGAAGCCTGATCCCTTTCTTGAGGAAGTAAATGAACATTTCTTGAGCTTTTGGCTAAACCGTCACCTTCTCTAATTGTTTCAACTGGAATAATTGCAATTGGTAAATTGAAATCGTTCACAAGCGCTTCAATAATGGCTAATTGCTGAGCATCCTTTGTTCCAAAATATGCGTTATCAGGTTGAACAATTGAAAATAACTTCGTCACGACTGTTGCTACACCATCAAAATGACCCGGACGAGATTTTCCGCATAAAACATCCGTTCTGCTCTTAACACTTACTGTGGCAGAAAGTGAAGTTGGATACATTTCTTCAACAGTTGGGAAAAAGAGATAATCTACATTTTCTTTTTCTGCTAACTGACAGTCTCTTTCAAAATCACGCGGGTATGTTGTGAAATCTTCATTTGGTCCAAATTGAATGGGATTTACAAAGATACTTAGGACAACAATTGTATTACTCTTTCTAGCCTCTTGAATTAATCCTAAATGCCCCTCATGCAAAAAGCCCATAGTTGGAACAAACCCTACTGAGTTTCCGAGCTTTTTTTCCTGTAAAACAGCTGTTTGCATTTCCTTAATAGAAGTAACTACCTTCATGATTTTTCCTCCACCACTGATGTCTTATATTATGAAATTTAGCTTCTTATTCTTTCCCATATAATGAAAGGAGTTCCTCGTCTTTCATCGAAAAGCTGTGCTCATCTTGAGGGAAGCTCCCTCCCTTTACTTCAGCTGCATATGCAGATATAGCTTGCTTAATCTTGCTATTAATTTCAGTATATTGCTTAACAAATTTTGGAACCCTTTCAACACCATAGGTAAGAACATCATGATAAACAAGAACTTGTCCATCTGTTTCAACACCAGCACCTATTCCAATTGTAGGAATTTTAAGTGCAGCTGTAATCTCTTTTGAGAGCTGCTTAGGGACACATTCTAAAACAAGCATAAACGCTCCTGCACGCTCGCATTTTTTCGCATCCTCAATTAGTTTTTTGGCTGATTCAGCATCCTTCCCCTGGACTTTATAACCTCCGAGTACCCCAACAGATTGCGGAGTTAAGCCAAGATGGGCAACGACAGGAACTCCCGCCTTTGTTAAAGCTTCAATGCTCTGAATCACTTCAAAATCCGCACCTTCAACTTTTACAGCATGTGCACCAGTTTCTTGGATAATCCTTGCTGCATTGATGAGTGTATCGCGGCTCGATAAATGATAGCTCATAAATGGCATATCAATCACAATAAATGTATGTTTTGCTCCTCTTTTTACAGCCTTCCCATGATGGATCATATCATCTACAGTCACTGGAATTGTTGAATCATAACCTAAAACGACCATTCCAAGTGAATCACCGACCAAAATCATATCAACTTCTGACTGTTCAGCCTGTTTAGCACTCGGATAATCATAAGCCGTTAACATCACAATTTTTTCACCAGCATGCTTCATTTTCTGAAAATCTAATGTTTGCTTCATCTTCATTCCTCCTTTTTTTGTAAGGAAGAGGGTGATAAAACTTTACCTTGAGAAAGGCAGAGCAAAATAAAAATCCTTCTGCAAGCAGAAGGATTCAGTAATAAGCTCAAAATAGTATTTCATCCCTCTGTCCTGGTCCACTGACGGATCTAGGCAGAATATCTTCAATTATCATTCATCCACAAAAGGTGCAGTTCAATAAATGATACCGCCCAAATCGAAAAGCAAAATTGCCTTGCTCAGGAGCGACAAGCAAAATTACCTTTACAATTAAAGTATAACAAATTGATGAATAATCTGACTACTATAAAGTTTTATTCTATTTCAATATCAGCAGAATACACGTAGTGAATTTTCCCTGAAGAATCTTCTATCATCAGAACTCCATCCTCGTTAATTCCAAGCGCTTTTCCGTGAATACTTCCTGATAATGTTCTTGCTGTAATGCTTTTACCGATACTAATTGCGTAGCTTTCCCATAGGAGCTTGATCGGATAGAAGCCTTTTTCTAAATAAAGAATATAAAGCTGCTCTAATTTAAGAAGGAGTGTTTTGATTAATTGAGCGCGCTCAAGCTTTTCCCCTGTTTCAATAGATAGTGAGGTCGCAATGGCTCTTAATTCCTCTGGATAGTCTTCAGTTTGCTGATTGACATTAATGCCGATCCCAATAATGATGGCATTAATTCGATCTGCTTCTGCAAGGAGCTCTGTTAAAATTCCAGTTACTTTCTTTCCATTTATTAAAATATCATTCGGCCATTTTATTTGTGGAGTAAGGTTTGTTAATTCTTGCATAGCCTGTACAACTGCTACTGCTGCAATTAAAGTAAGTTGTGGCGCTTTCGGTGGTGGAATATTGGGACGTAAAATAATGCTCATCCATATCCCCGTATATTTCGGTGAATACCACATCCGAGCCATCCTACCTTTTCCAGCAATTTGCTCCTCCGCAATAACGATCGTTCCTTCTGGAGCCGCTTCATATGCAAGCCGATTGGCGATTTTTTGGGTAGAATCGACACTTTCCTCATAATGAATATGCCTACCAAGAAACTCCGTTTGCAAACCTAGTCGAATTTCATCAGCCGTTACCTTCTCCGGCGTTTTCATAATTCGATACCCTTTTCTTCTCACCGCTTCTAGTTGAAATCCATCCTTGCGTAATTCCTCAATATGCTTCCAAATGGCAGCTCTTGAGCACCCGATTAAATCAGCTAAATACTGACCAGATAAGTAATCCTCTTCATTATTTGTAAAAGCATCAAGCAATTTTTTTCTTACTTCTGATTGCACCTGAACAGCCACTCCCTTATTAGATCTTTCTCATTTGTTACTGATTTTGTTATGACCGCTGCTTCTATTTTATCGATTGTTTCCTTTATCCAAGGGCCTGGTTGCTTTTGGAACCACGCTTGCAAATCATTTCCGGTAACTTGAAGACTGGTACGCTGTTTAATCGGAAGGCGTTCATAAGTTTGAATCAAAAGGTTACTATTTTTATGTGCGTTATGATGCAAAAGCACATTAACAATTTTTTCAGTACTAACAGCTATTTGAATGCCTGCATGATATAAAGCAATATCTGTCCACTCATTTTCCATTCTATAATCTAGCCATTTTAATAAGGATGAAATATACTTAATTTTTTTCATAGGCATTTTCCATGCTTTCAAAAATGCTGTGGTTTCTTCTTGTTTAATGTCCGTTTGCTTTAAGATAATACCCCACATTTCCTCGAGTTGAAGCTCACTACAGTCTAGTTGAGCAATTTTCCCAAAATATATTTGTAACTGAGATAATCCCGGCAAATACTTATGTAATTCTGTATTAGCTAACATACCCAAAGCATTCATACGATTTTTTCCGATTAAAAGCTTTTCAAATTCCGCTAATTTTCTTTCAACTGAAATCTTTTCAAGTAAATGGGCAAATGAACGTAACGCATGATATGTATCTGTTTCTATCGTAAAGCCCAATTGACTATAGAACCGTAAAGCTCTCATCATTCTTAATGCATCTTCAGAAAAACGCTCCTCTGCCTTTCCAACTGTCTTAATGACTTTATCGTTAATGGCTTTTCTACCATCAAAAGGATCAATGAATCGTCCTTCTTTGTCCATGGCAATCGCGTTCATTGTAAAGTCTCTGCGCTCGAGGTCAGCCTCTAAAGAACGAATAAACTGGACTTCCTTTGGTTTTCGAAAATCAACATATTCCGCTTCTGAACGGAATGTCGTCACCTCATATGGAACCCCGTTGAAGAGGACAATAATAGTACCATGTTCGATTCCAACATCAATGGTCTTTGGAAAGATAGCTTTCATTTCCTCTGGGGTAGCAGAAGTTGCTATATCAACATCGGAAATTTCCTTCCCAAGTAAACAATCTCGAACAGAGCCTCCAACAAAAAAAGCCTCAAAACCTGCATCTTCAATTTTTGTTAACAACGGGATAGCTGAGAGAAAAGGTTCTTTCATTTAATCTCACCAATCTTCAAAAGCTCGTAATATATATCTTCATATTGAGAGACAATAAGC
>JAEWIG010000366.1 GCA_023387295.1 Bacillota bacterium
AAAAATCAATGCTTTATCACGGAATCCTGCAAAGTAATTAGTATCAATTTGACCAATAATTAATTTAATTTCAGCGGGTGTTAATGACTCTATTGTGTCTTGTGGTGTTTTTAAAATCTTAATATCCTCATGTATTGGATAGTTTAAAAACTTCTGCTTGTATGCATATCTCAACATGGCTTTAAGTGGTCTGATACGAATATTTACCGTTACAGGTGACAAGTCTCTTTCCTCAAGCATGTAAGTGATATAGTCTTTAAATACTTCTAAAGTAATTTCTTCATTCTTTAAATCACGTTCGATAAATTCGCAGAAGTAAGTAAAAAACAAATAATGGTCTTCTATCGTTCTCTTTGCTAACCCTTCTGTTGTCTTTACGTCAATAAACCTTTCAAAAATTTCTGTTAATGTTAAATCCACTGGGGCAACAGGATTTCTAATTGTGTATTGACTTCCTTTTGTCTTAACTTTTTTTCTTGTGAAATAAGAAGACATAAAAAAACCTCCACTATTATTTTTAAATAGTGAAGGTAGACGATAAAATAACATGGTTATAACTAGATGGTCTAGTATGTACACATGGTTTTTTAATATTTAGACCGTTGAATACTTTAACATAAAAACCCTTTAAAACCTTGATTTATCAACGTTTATTGACTTTAGGGTTTTGAAGACCGTGGAGGACACCAGTACCCCATTCAGCCCCGTGTAAAAAATTAAGTGGAAGTGTTTTTATAAAAATTAATAAGTTCATTCCACTTATGAGTATCTCCTCTTAAAGGACAAATTAATTATATTATTTTAATATAAAAGAAACAAGGTCTATTTGCGAACATTATGTGAACATGATCATGTTGTATCGATTGAAGATTAAGATTATAATAAATAGAGGAAAATAATGTTTGTAGGTGAATAAAATGCTTGAAGGCTGGTTTTTATGGTTTATCCTATTCTGGGTTGTCGTTTTGACAGGCTCCTTTGCCATTGGCGGTTTTTTTATGTTCCGCAAGTTTTTAAAAAAGATGCCGAAAGAAGATGGAAAATCAGATATGGATTGGGAAGAGTATTATGTCAATAAATCTAGGAATCTTTGGCAAAAGGAAGAAAAGGAATTACTTGAAGAGCTTGTTAGTCCTGTACCTGAACTATTTCGTGATGTCGCTAGGCATAAAATCGCTGGTAAGATTGGTGAGCTTGCCATAAAGGAGCAAGCCGAAAAAGTTAATGAAGAATTAGTCATTCGAGGATATATACTAGCGACACCAAAAAGAGATCATAAATTTTTAAGAAAAAGACTAGCTGAGAAAAATATTAGTATTGCTCCATATGAGCACCTTTTTAGCCACTCCTAAATATCGGAGTGGTTATTTTATTAAGACTGTTTACGTAAGGTATGCTGCTTTTAGTTCAATTTTCATTTAATTATCTGAGTTGGTTGAAGTGGAGGGCACTTGACTCCTGCGGGAATAGAGGGAAGCGTGAGACCCCACAGGCGCAAGCGCCGAGGAGGCTCACGTCACTCCCCGCGGAAAGCAAGTGCCCGCAGCGGAAATCAACGGGCAAAATTGGAAGGCAAAAACAACATTATATGCGAAAAGAGCCTTTATTAAAAAAGAACCACTGAAAGATTCAGTGGTCCTCCTAACAATATTAATTAACCTAACTCTCTCTCAAGCTTGCGAAAATCCCGATACATGGCAATTCGCCAAGGAACGATCATCGCAAATGCCAGAATCCAAAACATTCCGCTAAGCTGACCAACGTCAATAGATGAGCTTAAGATTAGCTTTCCGATAATACGTACTACAAGTAGTCCTATTAAAATAAATACAAATGCCTTCGATCGTTTTAAATAAATTTCATTATCTCTAATTTCGAATTTAGAGGTTTTTATTAACAAGATTGAAAAAAGCATCCCAACACAAGCTGCCTCTAATATCTCAAGTGGAGTCACCCTAAAAGTTGGCACAATAAACATTAAAGCACCTGTACTCATAAATATTGGCGGTAAAATTATTTTCTTCGCAGATGTTGGCTTCTTTGCTGCCTTCATTCGGATGAACATGACAAAAACAGCCATGAAGACGGCGCCAATTGATGAAATAATAATAACGAAGTCCATAATCCTTCATCCTTCTTTCTTTCATTTACTAACCCATTATATACTAGTTTACTAAGAGAAGTTACTAAAAAGTTTGGTAGACCTAAAAAGCTGCCTCAAGTAGGTTATCAAAAGATAGAAATCTTCTAACCTATTGAGACAGCTTATGTACATTAACTTAATACACGGTTAACCGCTTCTAAAACTCGACCTTCGTCAAAAGGCTTAACAATAAAATCTTTTGCTCCGGCTTCAATGGCTTCAACGACCATTTTCTGCTGCCCCATCGCAGAACACATGATGACTTTCGCGTTTGGATATTCTTTCTTTATCTCTTTTACTGCTTCAAGACCGCTCATTTCGGGCATTGTAATATCCATTGTAACTAAATCAGGATTCAATTCACTGTAAAGCCGGATGGCATCTTTACCATTTTCTCCTTCTCCGACAATTTCATGATTCGCTTTATTTAAAATGCTCGATAAAGTCATCCTCATAAATTTTGCGTCATCAATTATTAAAATTCTTGCCATCACTGTTCCCCCTTGATAAATACAACGGAAGTAATTATCCGTACAAACAACACATTAATGAATATACCGAAAATTTCGTTAAAATTCAATGCAAACTAAGCGACAATTTCCGCTAGTATTTTTATTAAAACCCGGTAAAACCACCAAATAAACCTGATAAAACTGCAATAATTTTTGTCATCCAGTCAAAGAATAAGACGACACCCATAACCATCATTATGTATCCGCCAACTTTCATGATAAGCATGCTGTTTTTACGTATCCATTTAAGCTTACCAATAAAGAATGATAGAATAAAAAACGGAACCGCAAAGCCAAGTATGTAAGCAATCATATAAAGCATAGCCGAATTTGGATTAGAAGCTGCTAATGAGAGAACAGCACCTAAAATCGGTCCGGTACATGGTGTCCAACCAGCTGCAAAAGCTGTACCTATTAGAACTGAACCTAATAATCCCGCTGGACGATTTTTAAACTCGAATTTTCTTTCCTTCATTAAAAACTCTGGCTTAATAAAACCAACAACAATTAAACCAAAGAAAAAGATGAAAATGGCACCTAATTGCCTAATTAAATCAGCATAATCGGTAAATATACTTCCTAAAAAAGATGTTCCAAACCCCAGTGCAATAAAAACAAGTGAAAAACCAATTAAGAAAAACAGTGTATGTAGCATACTTCGCTTTTGAAGCATTGCATTGTCTTCTTTCAGTTCACTTACAGACATCCCCGTAATATAAGATAAGAAGGCAGGATATAAAGGCAAGCAGCAAGGTGAAATAAAGCTTAAAAATCCAGCACCTAACGCAATGAACACATTCAAATCTGTCATCATAACAACTCCTGTTCAAAACGATTCAACCTTCATTCTATCAAAACAATCCTTAAAAAGATAATGATTAGTTTTGAACAATTTATGACAGACTGTTTGAAAAACCTAGACTTTTTACAACAATTATGAATATCCTCATAAAACTATAAAATTTTTAAGGAAAACAGACGATTTGTTTTGAATTTTTTCCCATAATTCGCTATACTAGACAATGTATTAACAAAATTTGTGACATTCCTTCATTTTTTTACAACGAAAATTTTAGGAGACTCTGTAATAAATGATTATTATTAACATTCTGAAGGGACAAATAGGCCATGCCAAAACAAGAGTTGATTAATTTAATCGAACAAAAAAGATTTGAATTAATACAAGTGGCCAATAAGAGTGGGTTTAATTCTGCTGTAACAATTAAATATAGTCAAGACCTTGATAGACTATTAAATGAGTATAATCGAACTTTCATTAAGAATATCCCAACACATTTTGTAGAGCACTAAGAAAGACCAGCTACCGTATGTACATACAGCAGCTGGTCTTTGCTCTTTATTAAACCGTACTGTCAACCATTTCAGATACGTTGTTTTGCAATAAATACATTTTATGGTATAAACCACGTTTAGCAAGTAGCTCTTGATGGGTCCCTCTTTCAACTATTTCTCCTTGATGTAAAACGAGAATTTGCTCCGCATCTTGAATCGTCGATAATCGGTGTGCAATCGCGATCGTTGTTCTGCCCTTTCTCATTTTCCCTAAGGCAAATTGAATCGCTTCTTCAGTTTCTGTATCAATATTTGCAGTTGCTTCATCAAGTACTAAAATTTGTGGGTTTGTGACAATTGTTCGAGCAAAAGCGATTAGCTGTCTTTGTCCACTAGAAAAAGTAGAGCCCCGTTCAACTACTTGGTGTTCAAACCCGTCCGCTAATTTTTCAATAAAGAGATGTGCCTGTACAAACTCTGCAGCAGCCTTTATTTCTTCATCCGTAAGTGATTTATTATGCAAACGGATATTATCCTTCACCGTACCATAAAAGAGAAATGGATCCTGTAGGACTAAACCCATTTTTTTTCTCAGCTCTTCTTCAGAAAAGGATTTAATGGATTGACCATCAATATAAATATCCCCTCTCTCAAACTCATAAAAACGCATCATTAAATTAATAATAGAGCTCTTCCCACTTCCGGTATGACCTACAAGTGCTACCGTTTCTCCGGGCTTAGCAGTAAATGAAATATTCTTCAGCACATCCCGCTTTCCATCGTAGGAAAAACTAACATGACGAAACTCAATTTCTCCCATTGTTATGTTATTACTTTCATCCGCTTGTTGCTTTGGTGCGAGTTCCGTTTCATCGAGCAAATGAAACGCTCTTGTAGCAGCAACAATTGCTTGCTGATACATAGATAATCTTTGCATTATTTGACTAATTGGTTCAAATAAACGATCTAAGTAGCTAATAAATGCGTAGATGACACCTATCTCGATTGGGCTATTTAACGAAGTCACACCAAAAAAGCTCAAAACAAGGATAAGTGCAAAAAAATACACTAGGTTTATCGCAGGACCAAGCAATAAAGCATCTACTCGAATATTTTTCATACCTGCTTTATTGTGTAAAGAATTTATTTCGTCAAATTCTTTTCGAAAACGCTTCTCTTGCCGAAAAACTTGAATGATATTCATTCCTTGTAAGGATTCACTTAACTTAGCATTAAGCTGGCTCAATCTTTCTCGCATATCTTGATAGAAAACAGAGCTATACTTTCTATAAGTACGCATAATTAGAAAAATAATCGGCATCGTCAAGAGACAAAACAAGGCCATCTTCACATTAAGATAAAACATCGCAGAGAAAATTCCAACTATTAAAAACCCACCTTGGATAAAAGTAACTAATACAGTTACGAACATATCTTTAATGGCTTCGGTGTCATTTGTAACCCTTGATACAATACTTCCAGCTGGAGTTTTATCAAAATATTTCAATCCTAGTTTTTGCACCTTCGTATATACATCAACACGAAGTTGCTGAATTATTTTCAAGGCAATTTCCTGAAATTTTAACAATTGAAAATAAGAAACAAACACATTGACAACTTGTATAATCATATAAGTAGCACCTAGAGCAAAAATAGGCTCAAACACAATGTTTCTTGGGCTTAAATAGTCATCAATAAATATTTTAATTAATATCGGTCCGATTATTTCTCCGATCGTCGCTAAAAGCAATAAGCAAAAAGCGAGAATAATCATCTTCTTATGCGGCTTTGTGTAGGATAGTAAACGAAAAAGGATTTTTCGCTGTTCCTTCCCGTCCATGTTCTGTGTTTTTTCCATCTCTCTATCCTCCCAGTGCGACTTGTTCTTCTAGCTGCTGTTGTAGGTACATCTCTTTATACCATCCTTCTTCATTCATCAGCTGCTCATGCGTCCCTCTTTGGGCTATTTGTCCCTCTTCAAGAACGATAATTACATCTGCATGCTGAATGGCACTTAGTCGATGTGCTGAAATAATCGTCGTTTTTCCCTCTCTGTCCTGCCTCAAAGCGTTTAGAATCGCTTCTTCCGTTTTCGCATCAACAGCAGATAATGAATCATCCAGCAAAAGTACTTCAGGGTCCATCATTAATGCTCTTGCGATGGAAATTCTTTGCTTTTGTCCACCAGACAAAGAAACCCCTCTTTCTCCTACAACCGTATCGTAGCCATCTGAAAATTGGAGAATATCGTCATGGATATTAGCTAGCCTTGCAGATTGATAGATTGTTTCTACATCCGTCTCAGGGTTAATAAAAGAAATATTTTCGCCAACAGTAGCTGAAAATAAAAAATGCTCTTGTGGCACATAGCCGAATGCTTCCCTAAGTTTTTCAAGCTTATATCGTTGTAGAGAATACCCTGCGAATTCAATTGTTCCATTGATCCCATCAAATTCTCTCGTAAGCAATTTTAACAAAGTTGTCTTTCCTGCACCTGTCTTTCCAACCACTCCTAGTGTTTCACCTTTCTTCAAAATAAAATGGATATTTTTAAGAACAGGATCGCTTTCTTCTGGATATGTAAAGCTAGCAATCTTAAATTGTATATCCCCACATGGAACTTCTTCAAATGCATCTGGATCATCGATAATGTCAGATTGTTCTCTTAATAATGCTGATACACGGTCATTGGACGCACGTCCTCTTTCAATAATATTGAATAGCATTCCAAACGCCAGCATTGGCCAAATAAGCAACCCTAAATAAGCCGTAAATGATACAAGCTGGCCAATCGTTAACTCATCATTTAAGACAAATTTTGCCCCAAATGAGATCGATAGAAAAAACGAAATCCCAATAATTAAAGAAATGGTTGGATCGAATAACGCATCAATACGTGATACCGCGATATTCTTTTCCACAACCTCTTCTGATAAGCTTCTGAAGTCTTCTATTTCTTCCTTTTCCTGTCCGAACGTTTTAATGACCTTTATTCCAGTGACACTTTCTTGGGTTTTATCATTTAAAGAAGAGAAAGCTTCCTGTGCTTTATGAAATCGTTTATGTAGCATAGAACCGTACATATTCGTTAAAATCGCCATTAGTGGTAACGGAATTAAACTAATCAACGTGAGCTTCCAACTAATTGTTGTCGCCATTGCAATAATGACAAAGCCGCCAGTTGCTAACGAATCGACAAATGTTAGAACGCCGAGTCCCGCTGTTTGTTGAATCGCTTGTAGATCATTTGTCGCATGGGCCATTAAGTCTCCCACACGTTTTCTTTGATAAAAAGAATGGGACATCTTCGTAAACTGCTTAAACAGCTCTGTCCTCAACTGCCTCGCAAGCTTTAACGAGGAACCAAAAATCATAATACGCCAATAATAACGTAAAACATACATCAGGATGGCACTCAAAATTAATATACCCAGAAGAATTAATAGCCTTTTTCCGTCCAATGTAGATTCTGTTATATGGTCAACAAAGATTCCAATAATTTTCGGTGGGATTAGCTGCAAGAAAGCGACAAATAGAAGTGTTAATATCCCGATTATGTATGCTTTTTTCTCCTGCTTAAAAAACCACTTTAAATCTAAAAATACTTTCATTCATCTGTCCTCCGTGGTTGTTTAAAAACTAACTTTGAAATATTATTTAACCAAAACATTTTATCAAATATTTTAAAAATAAGGAAGATTTTTGTGTTTCTCACAATTAATATAAGAGCAAAAAGAAAAAGCACTCTTTGATAGGAGTGCTTTTTCATCATTATTTTGTTTGCTTATTCATTGCCGCCATCATTTGATTAATTTTCTTCTGTGACGGCTTCATGCCCATTTGCATCATCATCATTTTTAGCATTTGCTCATTAATTGGCGGATTTTTCTTTAAATAGCTCATCATGTATTTTCGTGCTATGAAAAATCCTAATGCAACTCCTGCAAGCAGAGCTACAACGATTAGTAAGTATCCCCACCAAACCATTTACCTTCCTCCTTCATGTTGTCTATCATACAGTGTACTAGACCAAAGGTTATTATACAATATTTGCTTTCTGATTTCCTCTATTTTTAGACGAATTTTCTTTCTTTAATCGGTTTTAGCCATCCATAGCGGTGCTGCTCTATATCAATTGCTAAAAATGATGCTTCATTTTTCCGAAGGACTTCAAAAAAAGCCGCTTCTGCATCATAATTACCACTAGCTTCCAACACTAAACATTGATCAAGTAATTCAAGCTTAGCTGAGCTTTTCTTTCCAAATTTTATATAGTAGATATTATTTTTTACTTCAAAGTCTTTTTTTCTATCAAGATGCTGATTGATATATTGATGAAGCTTGAGACTCGGTATCGGTTTTGTAATGAATTGAATCTGCTTTGAGATTATTTTTTTCAACTCCCCAGACGAGTTTTCATATTCCTGAAACAATTGAAAAAACATTCTTTCCCTACCAAAGTAGTGTGAAGCAAACTCTTCCTCAATTAAAAATAGTTGATAGGCTCTCATCCAAATCTCTCCTTTTCGGAACAGGACAACCCCTTTCTTTTCATTATACAGAAAATTCTATATTTAAATGTCTAATAGTGGCAAAAACTTTCACTTGTTTTGTCGAAAAGATTAATACCCTTTGAAAAAAATAAAAGAAGAGCGCAAAACGCCCTTCTTTCCATACATTCTTCTATAACAATGACTTAACACGAGCAACAACATTATTAACAGTGAACCCGTATTCTTCCATAACTTTTTCTCCTGGAGCAGATGCACCGAATTGATCAATACCTAATACTTCACCTTCATCACCAGCATACTTATGCCAGCCAAAAGAAGCACCCATTTCAATAGCTAATCTCTTCTTAACAGCTTTCGGAATAACACTATCCTTATATTCCTTTGACTGTGCTTCGAAACGGTCCCATGAAGGCATACTAATAACAGCAGCAGAAATTCCTTCTTTATCTAGTTCCTTTTGCGCTTCAACTGCCAGACCCACTTCTGAACCAGCAGCAAGCAATAACACATCTGCTTGTTCTTTGCTAGCAGGTGAAATAACATAGGCACCCTTTGAAACACCTTCATGAGCTGTCTCTTTCGTATCTTTAATTGTTGGCAAGTTTTGACGAGTTAACACTAAAGCAGTTGGTTTATCAGTTGATTCAACAGCTAACTTCCATGCCGCCGCTGTTTCATTCCCGTCTGCTGGTCGAATGACAGATAAGTTTGGCATAGCTCTTAGTGCCGCTAATTGTTCAATCGGCTCATGCGTTGGTCCATCTTCACCAACTGCGATACTGTCGTGCGTAAATACATAAGTTACCGGTTGCTTCATTAGAGCAGCTAATCGAATCGCTGGACGTAAATAGTCTGAGAATACAAAGAATGTTCCTCCGAACACTTTAAGCCCACCGTGTAAAGCCATGCCGTTTAGAGCAGCACCCATAGCAAATTCACGTACACCAAACCAAATATTACGGCCTTCAAATGATTCTGAAGAAAAATCCCCTGTGCCTTTAATGGTCGTTTTGTTCGAGCCAGCAAGGTCTGCTGAACCACCAATAAAGGACGGTAAGTTTTTCGCAATGGCATTTAGAACTTCACTAGAAGATGCACGGCTTGCTACACTTTTTCCTTCCTCATAAACTGGAATATCTTTATCCCATCCTTCAGGAAGTTCACCTTTTATAGCTAAATCTAGGTCAGTTGCTAATTCAGGATACTTCTCTTTGTATTGGGAAAATAAAGCATTCCATTCCTGTTCTTTCTTTTCACCCTGCTTGACAACTAGATTTTCGAAATGTTCATACACCTCAGATGGAACATGAAAATCCTCTTCAAATGTCCATTTGTACGCTTCTTTTGTCAATTTTAGTTCGTCAGCACCGAGTGGAGCACCATGTACATCTGATTTTCCTGATTTATTCGGTGAACCATAACCAATGACGGTTTTCACTTCAATTAATGTAGGACGAGTTTCATCTTGTTTCGCTTCTTCAATGGCTTTTGCAATTTCAGCAAGGTCATTCCCATCTTCAACTCGTAAATATTGCCAGCCATATGCTTTAAATCGTTGCTCAACACTTTCTGAAAATGACTTATTTAAATCTCCATCAAGAGAAATATCATTAGAATCATAAAGAACTACTAATCTTCCTAGCTTTAAATGGCCTGCTAATGAGGCTGCTTCTGCTGAAACACCTTCCATTAGATCACCATCACCGCAAATGCTATATGTATAATGGTCAACAACGTTAAAGTTTTCTTTATTATAAACAGCAGCTAAATGACGTTCAGCCATTGCCATACCCACTGCCATGGAAATTCCTTGGCCTAGTGGACCTGTCGTCGCATCAACTCCTGGTGTATGACCAAACTCTGGATGTCCTGGAGTTTTGCTTCCCCATTGTCTAAACTCTTTAATATCTTCCATAGATAGATCATACCCTGAAAGATGAAGAAGGCTATATAAGAGCATGGAACCATGGCCTGCTGAAAGCACAAAGCGGTCACGATTAAACCAATTTGGATTTTTGGGATTATGGTTCATAAAGCGTGTCCAAAGTGAATATGCCATCGGTGCAGCACCCATTGGCATTCCTGGATGCCCTGAATTCGCCTTTTCAATTGCATCGATAGATAAAGTTCGAATAGCGCTTATTGCTAAAGCATCATTTTGTTCAAACATAATATTCATCCCTTCACGAATAATATTTACACTGTTAATAATATCGCCAGTTCCTTCTTTATACAACAAATTGTATAAAAAGCTTAGGAAAAATAAGCATCCTTACTTATTCTGTCACAAAAGACCCATAAATAGTATATAAAAAAGGAATACATTATTTTGTATTCCTTCCATCAATGAAGCTGATTTTTACCTTGAACCTTTTTTAGCTTATCAGGTGTCACATCATTGCCCTCTGGATCAATAATGGTAACTCCTTTAAGCGTAGTAAACATAGATGAACGGAAAGTTTCTAAATATTCCCTTCTAAGAACAGATTGCTCCTTAGCTTCTTCTTCCGTTAATCCAGTCGTTTTTGACTTATTTGCTAACTGATTTATCCTATCTAATTTATCTTTTGGTAACATCATAAAGCTCCTTTATTAATAAATCACTTTTTGTTTTAGCATACTTACTTAAATAGATAAAAAACCGTTATAAACCAACAGGTCTTTATTTGCCATCATACTAAAAATGATTTATTTTGACAAGAATCTTTACTTCTCAGAAAGCGATTCTACATATTCTTGATACCTTCGATGGACGGTTGCTTTCGAAATGTCATAGCCAAAGCCTCTTAATGTTGCAGCGATCTCTGAAAAGGTTAACTCGTTTTTACGTAGTCTAACAATTTCTGTAATTGGTGCTTCAATCCGTTGTCTACCAGAATGCATACCTAGTTTACTTAAATTTTTCTCTGGTCTATAACCGCGCTCAACCGCTCTTTTCATCCCACGTTTAATCTTAACATTATGTAGTTTTCTTTGATATTCTTCAACCATACTAACAATATTTAAAACCATTGAGTCTGACTCTGATAGCTGTAACTCTCCATTATGAGAAATGCTGTATAGTTTTATTCCTTCTTTTAAAATACAATGTAGAATGGCAATTTTCGCATTTCCTCTTCCAATCCTTGTTTCATCTTGAATAAGAACTGCGTCAATTTTTTGATCTTTTATGCAGGATAGTAGATTTAGGATCCCCTCTCTATCGAGGTCATAGCCACTGGCCTTTTCACGAATAACCTCGACAACTTCGAATCCTCTTTCCGCTGCTAGGCTTGTAAGCTCTTCTTCCTGTCTTTTCAATGATACTTCCTGCGTATCTTTCGTTGTACTAACACGACAATAGATGATTGCTTTCATTTTTTATACCTATTTCTATTTTAAATTTAAACTTGCATATTCCTTCACTTCATAATTTTTCAACGTTACCGGAATAACAAGTTCATCCCCCGGATAAATTCGATCTGCATATATTGAATTATTCTTTTCAACCCATTGAACGAATTCCTTTGAAGTTAGTGAGAGTTGTGGTGATAACTCCTCAGCAATTTCCCAAAGGGTATCTCCTTCACTGACTGTTATTGTCATATATTCATCATTGCTTGCCAATCCTGAACGAAAAAAGACAATTAATGAAGTTAAAAAAATAATTACTACTAGAATAATAGAATAAGAATATAAATCCCACAATTTTTTTATCATATTTACACCCCATAAGAATATATGTTCGCTATTTGTTATTATTATAGACCGAACACTTGTTTCTTGTCAACGATAATTCGAACTTATGTTTGCTCTCTTAATTTTGAGGTGTTATACTAATGGTAAGAAAATCATAAAAGGTGTGATTATGATGGTAAAGCTATCGAAAAGGCAACAAGATATTTTAGATTTTATTAAAGATGAAGTACGGCAAAAAGGATATCCACCTTCCGTAAGAGAAATCGGTTTAGCAGTTGGACTAGCCTCAAGCTCTACTGTTCACGGCCATCTTGCTAGATTAGAAAGTAAAGGGTTGATTCGTAGGGACCCAACAAAGCCTCGTGCAATTGAAATTCTTGATCTTGACGGCGCAACAAATATACCGGATTATAAAATTGTTAATGTGCCTATTGTTGGGAAAGTAACAGCTGGTCTTCCTATTACAGCAATTGAAAATGTTGAGGAATATTTCCCACTTCCAGAGCGACTCGCTCCAGCAGATGAACAAGTTTTCATGCTCGAAATTATGGGTGAGAGTATGATTGAAGCAGGGATTTTAGATGGGGATTATGTAATTGTGAAGCAACAAAACACAGCAAATAACGGCGAAATCATTGTTGCGATGACAGAGGATGATGAGGCAACCGTTAAAAGGTTTTTTAAAGAAAAGGATTATATTAGACTACAACCTGAAAACGCTACAATGGAGCCAATTATTCTTCGTAATATTACCATTCTAGGAAAAGTTATCGGGGTTTATCGAAACATACACTAACTATTTGAAAACAGCTTTCATTTGATCGCTGTTTTTTTATTTTAAAAAAAGCCCTGACACCATAGGTATCAAAGCCTTCCACACTTTTTTCACATGCCCCTATACTGTTCCCATCTCCCCAATATATATACTCTCATCGTTTTCTACAGGTTGTTAGAACCTAAGATAACAGTATGAATATTTTTTCACAGATAATGAACAATAATAGAGGGAGGTGAAATAATGAACCATGTAATTGCTTTCCTCATTAAATTTATTTCAATTTATGTTCTGTTAGCTTTTATTCAAGCTTTTTTATTTAATATGCCTGTATTTAACGTATTAATAATCTCACTCCTACTTAGTGTATTATTGTACGTTGTTGGTGATCTTCTGATCTTACCAAGAACTAATAATGTTGTAGCTACCATATTAGATTTTGTTCTTGCGATGACAATCATTTGGATTTCAAGCGGAGCTTTAACTTACGGTACCAATATTGATATATTTACGATGTCACTTATTTCATCTGCGGGAATAACTTTTTTTGAGTCCTTTTTCAATAAATATTTTGTCATCTATGTTATTTATAGAAATGACAAAAATGAAGTTCAGGATATATTTATGCAATATCATACTGAAGCGGCTGAAGAATATTACCCTTCTGAATTAATAAGAGATGATGAGAAGAAAAATGAAGAATAAATCGAGAAGTGATAGAGGTTAGTTTATTAGGACTTTGGTGGTCAAAACGTAGTTAAAAAATTTATTTTAACCATGATTTTTAACCACCATAACTCCTATTAAATGTTGCTAATTCAGATTAATACATGCTCATATATTGCTCCCGCTCCCACGGAT
>JAEWIG010000030.1 GCA_023387295.1 Bacillota bacterium
ATACTTTATTTCCGCATAGAGGCAAATTCTATAGCTTAACCATATTTTTTATGGATTTTGCCCATTTTCATGCGGTAGAAAGTCATTTTCTACTTTCTTTTGTTGCAAGGAATAAACATGTCCGAAGGCACATTCAATATCTACCTTAAAACGACTCTTCACCTCAAACACTCACTTTGTAAGGTTTGTAACAGTGTATTAGCTTGGGTGCTGATATATGCACGAAAAACTTAATAGGGACAAGGTGTGAGTATAGTTTTTTTGAAAATTTAGCTAAAACCAATGAATATTTTACAAAGAAAAATAGTATTAGGTGATTTTTCATTTTCAAATGCATAATTCACCAGCACGTAATACCTAATTTTACCGAAAAACGCTCAAACAAAATAAGTCCAATTCCCCCATTCTTCGACACCTTTATTTATTTAAAATTCAAAATTCAATAATGACTATTCTCTTATTTGAACAAAAGGTTTGATATATATGGGAATTATTTTCAAGATTATAGTTCTTCATTCGTGATAATCATTGTAAAAATAGGTTGTATGAAGGATGAGAAATCGATCATCGTTCATGAAATTATCCCTATTGCCGACAAGATATTATTCCCATAAAATGATGTCTTGTTAACATTCATAATATTGGATATAGGGTAAATTTAAACCAAATATAATTAATTTAACTGTTTGAAGGGTATAACGGAAGGGGAAAATCATGATTACGACAACACGAAAATCCAGAATTTTAGAAGATAGAAAAAGCAAGATGAAAAGTCGCCGAAATAAAATCGTCTACGCAACTCTAGCGGCAACAATCGCGTCATCTACCTTTTATTTTACAACGAAAGAAGTAGAAGCCTTCAGTGACACATATATCGTCAAAGAAGGGGATTCTTTATATCGAATTTCTAAGGAAAACGGTATTTCAATTAAAGAGTTGAAAAGTGCGAACAACCTTACATCTGATAAAATTTATATTGGACAAGCTCTTGAAATTCCTCACAACCTTCAAACACCTGGAGATACCCTGCAAACTGTTGCTATTTATTCAGTTGTCCCTGGCGATACATTATGGGGGATTGCCAAGCGCTTTGGCATTTCAGTTGAAGAACTGAAAAAACAGAACAACTTGCAAAAAGATATGGTTCTTATCAATCAAAAGCTTATTATTATGGATAATATTTCATATAAAAAAGCGAAGGTGGTTGGTGCTGTTGACAACTTCACCGTTGAATTTAACTCAGATAACCAACCATTTACTTTAAAGGTTCCATATGGTACTGCTTCATCCTATCAAGAGATTTCAGGGAAAGAAGTCATAATTTCCTATAAAAATGGCGCTATTATTCAAGTTCAATAGGAAAGCTAATAGATTTTCTTAAATAATAGAATATCCAGTTTTCTAGATATCTCGCGAATGATAAGTGACGTATCTGGCAAACGGGCTGATGAATTAAAAACGATTGCGAATCAATTTAAAGTCGTATAAATAAGAAAAACCCGCCGAGACGGGTTTTTTATTTAGCTCTAGCTTACCTAGCCAACAAGTTGGTGCTTAAGCTAGTCTTATACGTCTGAGGATTGCGTTGATTCTTCTTTTGTTTCCTCATCGCTTTTCTCTTTGTCTTTTTCTTCTTTTTTATCATCCGTTACTTTGTCTTCTTTTGACTTTTCATCGGAAGCTTTTTCATCTTCATTCTGTTTTTCATCAGCGGCATTAGAATTATCTGTTGTTCCTTCCTGTAGCGCACTTAATGGCTTCTTGAAATATTCGTGTGGATCGACTGGAACACCATCTTTACGAATTTCAAAGTGTACATGTACACCTGCTTCTTCATCAAACATGCTTTCCCCAGCTTTTGCAAGGACTTGTCCTTGCTTGACTTGATCGCCAACCTCGACACTAATCTCTTTAATTGATTGATATTTTGTTACAATGCCTTTTTCATGCTCAATTTCAATCTCATTTCCTAGAAGCGCATCATCATTGGTTACCTTTATAACGGTTCCACTTAACGCTGCTACAACATCAAATGATTCGCCATCTTTGTTTCCAATATTAATACCTGTGTTTTGATGGTAGCGATTGTTATAAAATACAAGCGCTGCTTCCTGTTCTTCCCCTTTTGCATTTTTGTTGTAGAAAGAACGTTTAATGACTACTGAATCTTCATCCTTCACAGGCATTATGAAGTTTTCCATTAATCGGTTTACTTCAACAGATGGTTCATCAAACTTTTTCCCCGGAACATCAGTAGCTTTATAGTCAAAGTTGTTTTGCTTTGATGTGCTATTCATGTTCTGATACCAAAAGACCGCGGTTAGAATGATTGCTGCACTTACGATGTAGACAGCTGGATATACCCAACGTTTCTTAAAAAAGCGCTTAAAGCTGGAATTTTGAGAAGATCGTTTCTTTTCTTCCTCTCTCATTATCATCACCTCAGCAATCATTCTGAACAGATTACTGAAAATATATACATAGATTAAAAAATAATTTTTGGGTTTATTGTTCGACAATTTTCTGGGAAATATTCATAGATTATTAATTATTTTTCCGAAAAACCAAAAAAGCTGCGGGTTTTTGCTACCAGCAGCTCATTTTTTATCAAATAATCGTATCTGTCCACCCCAAACGCACAAAACCACCCAACTGTCCACCAACGGTGCCAGGCACCACAGAAAGACAAATGGCATGATCTGTCCACGAGTGGTGCCTGGCACCGGTTATTCACCGGTTATTTTTGGGCGATGATTTTGGTGAGGATGGTTTCTGAGTTGGATATTTGCACGCCTTTGTAGTAGTAATTAATGATGTCCTTATATGTTTTTCCTTCTGCTGCCATTCCATTTGCACCGTATTGGCTCATTCCAACACCGTGGCCATAACCCTTTGTATTCACAATAATCTTGTCGCCCTTACGTTCCCATGTGAAGTCTGTTGATTTCAATTTAAGCTTTTCCCTAACTTCTTTCCCATGCAACATCTTTCCGTTGATCTCTACTTTACCAACTCGTTTTCCAGCCGTTCGTTCGATGATATTTCCGATTGTACTATTATCAGACAGTTTCACATCGAGCTTTTGCTCAAACTCAGAAACCGTAAATATTTTTTGCCCGCCAAACTTTGGTGACTGTAAATCCCATGGACTTTCAACACTTTTTAAATAAGGAACAGCATTTAACCAGATGGCTTCTGAATTTTCCGTATACCCATTGCTTGTTGAAAAAAAGCTTGCGACAATCGGTGCTCCTTCATATGTGATTATCTGGCCATTCGTTTCATTAACGGCTTCCGTAATTTTATTGATCGCCCAATTATAATCAGCGCCAAATAGTTTCTTTAATTCGTCATCACTTTTATAAACTTGATGGTTCTCTGTATCGGTGACAAGCGCTCCTCCAGGCAAATCTGATTTATTTTCCTTCAGCATTTGATTAACGATATAGGTTCTCGCTGTTAAGGCTTGTGCTTTTAATGCTTCTTTTTCAAAACCTCTTGGCATTTCTGAAGCGACTACACCGACAACATATTTTTCAAGCGGAAGCTTCTCTATTTGCTTTCTCTCCATTCGAAATACAGCAACATCAACTTCTGGACCTGATGAGGCTGCGATGGTTTCTACCTGGTTTTTTCCCTGTTTTAATTGCTCTCCTAGCTTGCCGCTCACCTTCCCTTCAGTAAACGGGAGTACCAGCAAGGATGGGATTAACAAGGTAATCATAAACAGCAGAGAAACTAGTACGATCATTGGTTTAAATTTTAGTTTTGCAGGTGTCATGTCCTAAGCCTCCATAGAATGTAATCTGGGATTGATAAGAAAATCACTAGAGCAGAACTTCATCCAACTCCAATTTTCTTCCTTTCTTATCTATTAAAAAATCCCCTCTCTCTTTTCATTCATATGGGAATGGACAAGCTATTATGACAAAAAATGATCATAAGCTTCTGCTTGTAATACTAAACACAAAAAAACGCAAAACCAACTTGTCAGATGTCCGACTAGTAGATCCTGCGTTTTTCTTACATTTTTTCACTGTTTATAAAGTTGCAATCAAGCATTAATATCAGAAACAAAAGCTTCCTTCTGCAATTCCTGCTCGTCTGCGTCTGTTATTCGTTCAATGTCAGCACCTAAGCCAGCAAGCTTATGATGGAAGTTCACATAGCCGCGATCTAAATGCTGTAATTCTGTTACACGAGTAACGCCATCAGCTACTAGGCCTGTTAATATCAACGCAGCCGCAGCACGAAGATCAGTCGCTGCTACTTCAGCACCTTGGAGATTTGATGGTCCACTCATGATGACAGAACGCCCTTCAATCTTAATTTCTGCGTTCATTCGTCTGAACTCTTCGACATGCATAAAACGATTTTCAAAAACCGTTTCCGTAATAACACTTGTACCGTTCGCATGAAGCAATAAGGCCATCATTTGTGATTGCATATCTGTTGGAAAACCTGGATGTGGCATCGTTTTAATATCGACTGCTTTTAATTTCTCTGGACCGATGACACGAATTCCTTCAGATTCTTCAATAAAAGTAACACCCATTTCTTCCATTTTTGCTATTAAGGAAGCTGAATGCTCCGGAACAGCACCTTTTATAAGTACATTTCCGCCAGTAATGGCTGTAGCTACCATAAAAGTTCCTGCTTCAATCCGATCCGGAATAATATTGTGATCAGCTCCATATAATGCATCTACACCCTCAATTCGAATCGTACCCGTTCCTGCTCCTCTTACCTTGGCACCCATCTTGTTAAGGAAGTTGGCTAGATCAACAATCTCTGGTTCTTTTGCAACGTTTTCAAGAATAGTCGTACCTTTTGCAAGGGTTGCGGCCATCATAATGTTTTCTGTTGCACCAACACTTGGGAAATCAAGATAGATTTTCGCACCATGTAATCGGCCACCTTCAGCTTCCGCTTCGATAAAGCCATTTCCAACTTTAACAGAAGCACCCATTGCTTCAAAGCCTTTTAAATGCTGATCAATTGGGCGTGAACCAATGGCACAGCCGCCAGGTAGGGCTACGCGAGCACGACCATTTCGTGCAAGTAAAGATCCCATAACTAATACAGAAGCACGCATTTTACGAACATATTCAAAAGGTGCCTCTACAGTCAATTCTTTTGAAGCATTGACTGTGACCTCATTATTTTCAAAGCTAACTTCCGCATTTAAATAGCGTAATACTTCATTGATAGTATATACATCGGAGAGTGTTGGTACATCACGAATCACGCTTATACCATCACTTGCTAACAGTGTTGCGGCGATAACCGGTAAAACAGCATTTTTTGCTCCTTCAACTTGAACAGTACCGCTTAGCCGATTTCCGCCGCGGACGATGATTTTTTCCAAAGTGTATTCCCCTCCGCGTCCAATTTCTCTATATTAATATTCAACCGTGATGATAGGTGTGCCTACTACAACAGTAGTGAGACCATTCACCTCATTTTTTCGCATTCCTAGTTGTAAATTCATCTTTTTTCCGTTCGTTTCGACCGATGTTTGAAACTTTGTCGAATAGGATGAAACTGATACGAAGCTATCTTCCTTCAAGGACTCAATTTCAGTCGATTGAAAAGCAGCTAATATTTTTTCCATTTTATTAGGCAAAGTCGTATTCATCTTATCATTGAATTCGCCTTGGATACAAGAGAAAATTGTTGGATTTCCTCGAAATATAGTAGTAATTCTACTTTCTATTTCCTGATTTAACATATTTTCCGATTGCTGATTCCAACCTTGTCCTTTTACCTCATATAACACATACGTTTCGGCAAAATTATTTTTGGGGGTTGAAATTTTTATGGACTCCATTTTAGTTCCATTTTTATAAACAGCAACAGCTTCCCAATGCTTCTCAGAATCCCTTGTTTGCCATTCCCAGGCTGGAAATTGACTCTTTAATTGATTGGTAAATCTCTTCACATCTTCTTTGGAAAGGAGATTTTCCTTTTTTTCTCTTGCATGTAAAGACCATTCATTGATAAAAATATTCTCGTCCTTAAAAACAGATGCAATAGTTACGAGATCATGCTTATGATCAGCCAATGTTGAGTTATTTCCGATCGTTATAATAACGAAGCAAATAATGGCAATTAGTAATAAAATGTGTTTACTTTTCCCCAAGTATAACTCCCCTCCTTTATTATCATTGTTACCAAGAGGGAGTAGAGCATACCTCGAAAAAGTCGTCATTTTTTTACAAAACCTTGCTTACAAATAGGACGATTTTATCAAGATTTCCATTTTTCCTAATAAATACCTTTTTATGCACATTATATTCACAAGGAAGCAATTTGCTATCTTTCATCAACCCATTGTCAGTGCCTGTTCTCAACAAATGAAAAATGGCAGTTAAGGAAAAACACAACATATAAAATTGTACTTAATTACATGATAAATTGGAACATGCGTGAAGACCTAGATTTATTCACAATCTTGCAATGAGTTGAAAAATAAGTGGCAACTGCTGTGACCAAAGCAAATAATCCAGAAAAAAATTACTTACCGAAGAACCGATCGCAATAGATAATATTATGTATAAAATTCTCGCTTGAAACACTCGGTTCGGACGTAGTATTTGGTCAAATCTTAGTGCTTGTAAAGCCCACCAAGTAATCGCAATGAACACCAAATGAATCACAATATTAAGTAAAGCAAGTGGCCCAATTCCTGCCATCATCAAAAACTCCCTTAAATTGATACTTTATCGAGCGTAAATTGTTTATTTACACCCACTATATCTTACCATTATTCTCAGGCGGTTAATAGGGTATAACATTGATTATCATCGGGATATAATATCATTGTTTTCTAAAGCGCAAAAAGAGAAGGAGCCCCCACTCCTTCTCTTTCATTACCCCTTTATATCTCCCATTAATCGCATAAATACAAATTTCTTTTTAAAACATCCGTACGTTATGAAATTTTATTTAAGATCAGATTATACATCGTTGTTGATTTCCACTACAGGCATTTAGTGATCGCGGCAATCACGAGTCTTCCGCTCCAATCAACACAATGGAATATCTATTCTAACTGACTATCTAAAGAAGTCGCTAAACTGATGGAAATTCCCTTGTAGGAAGTCCAATGCAATATTAGGCGCCACTCCAAACAAGATTGTCGCAAACACACTAATTCCAAGCACAACAGCAATCGTTCCTGGTACCTTAAATTTCACTTCATCGACTGCAGGTCTGAAGAACATTTGCACCATTACCCCGAAGTAGTACACATATGAAACGACTGTCGTCGCAATCATAATCGAGACTAATACATAATGGGCAGGTTCCACAGCAAGTGCACCTAAGAAAATGTTCAGTTTCCCGATAAATCCTGCTGTACCCGGAATACCCGCTAACGATAGGATAAACACTGCCATCGCTATGGCTAGAACCGGCGCCTTCCGATACAATCCGGCAAATTGACTAATATCCTCTGTGCCCGATTTCTGCGTTACAATCTGAATGACTGCAAACGCACCAAGGTTCATAAACAAGTATGCTCCTAAATAGAACCAAAGCGTATCAAATAAGAACACAGACATCGATGCTACCACAACAAGTAGATAACCAGCTTGTGCAATACTTGAATAGGCAAATAGGCGTTTAATATTACGCTGTCTTAATGCAATGACGTTTCCGACAATCATCGTGGCAGCCGCTAAGAAAGCAATATAATCTTGAACCCTCATGAGGAGCGACATATTCGCAAAGCCGTCTGGCCCTTCTGTCGGAATATTATAGAAGATAACCATTAAAATCCGAATCATGATGACAAAGCCTGCTGTTTTTGAAACAACACTTAGGAACGCTGTCACTGGTGTCGGCGCACCTTGGTATACATCTGGCGCCCACATATGGAACGGAGCCGTTGCCAATTTGAATGAAAGTCCGACAAACACCATAAAGAAAGCGAGACCTAGTAAATAAATATGCTGTGTATCCGATAGTGTCACTAAATAGCGTGCCATATCAAGCAAATTCGTTGTTCCTGTTAATCCGTAAACATAGCTCAAACCGAAAAGCGTGATGGCTGTTGAAATTCCACCATTAATGACATACTTCATGGCCGATTCGTTTGAAGCAAGATTTTTCTTCCTCATGCCTGCGAGAACATATGATGAAATGGAAAGCAATTCAAGTCCGATAAATAGCGTGATTAAATCGCCACTTGAAGACATCATCATCGTTCCAAGCAATGCAGCTAGGAATAAATAGTAGAACTCCCCTCGGTACTCACTCATGTCTTCCTTCGGCTCGTAGCTAAGAGCAAGAAGGAAAACGAACGCAGCTCCGATTAATAGTAATAGTTTAAAAGCTTTTGCAAACGAATCGAGTCGATATGTCTCATAAAGAATCGAATTTGTTTCAATACCCAGTTGACCAATTAAGAAAACGAGTGCTGCTAGAATACCCGCTAGTCCAAACCAACCAAGAACTTTACGATTCACCGTCTTTGGCATAAATAAATCTAATAATGATAGTATCGTTGCTACGCCAAGGATGATGAATTCAGGCGCCATGATACTCCATCTAAATGATAGCAATGTTTCGATATCCATCCTTCATCACCCTCCTATTCCAAGCATAATCATTTCTATTGTTGATGTAAGCGGTTCGCTTAGTACACTTGGGTAAACACCAATTAAGACAATCACTCCTAGTAAAACTAACGCAGGTACCCATTCTGCTTTTTGAATGTCAGTCACGCCTGCAAACTCTCTATGCGCCTTTCCATACGTAATTCCAAGTACAGCGCGCAGAAGGTAAACAGCTGTTAAAATGATTCCGATTGCCCCAACAGCAGCTAAAACTGGCATGACCTTAAACAATCCGAGAAATGCCATAAATTCGCTGACGAAGCCCGACATGCCAGGCATTCCTAATGAAGCCATCCCTGCTGCTAGCAAGAATCCTGCCGTGATTGGCATCCCTTTCGCCAAGCCACCGAGGTTTGTAATGTTTGATGTTCCTAAGCGCTCATAGAATGCACCAACTAAGAAGAATAATAGAGCAGCAATTAACCCGTGAGAAACAACTTGGAAAATTGCCCCTTGAATTCCCGCTTCATTTAATGCACCTAATCCGATTAGTACGATCCCCATATGGGAAATCGATGAATAGGCTAGCACCATTTTGAAATCCGTTTGAATAAGCGCAAGGAAAGCGCCGTACAGTAGATTAATAACTCCTAGAACAGCAAGGAGCACCGCCAACTCTTGGAATTGCGCTGGGAAAATCCCCATTCCAAAACGGATAATTCCGTATGCACCTATTTTTAATAGAATTCCAGCATGAAGCATGACAACCGATGGCGGCGCTTGAACGTGAACGCGTACCATCCAGCTATGTAGCGGGAAGATAGGCAGCTTTACCCCAAATGCAATGAGCATGGCAATGAGTAAGCCCATTTTTGTCCCAGCTGTCATGGCTGCATTTTGACTATCTGCTGCCATCATAGAGGCAATCAAATCAATATTCGCTGTTCCTGTTTTGGCAAACAGCACCATAATCACAATTAGTAACACAGCTGAGCCTAAACCGTTATAAATTAAGAAGCTATAAGCAGCCTTTTCTTTTTCAAAATAACCCCATTTTCCAATTAAGAAGAACGTTGGAATTAATGTAATTTCAAAGAAAATAAAGAATAGAATTAAGTTTTCAGCCGCGAACACACCAAGCATCCCGACTTCTAGCAGAAGGAACAGCATAAAATAGCCTTTCCATTCCTTTTTAATATACATAGAAGCAATCGCTGCAAGTGTAGATAAAAGTGCTGTTAGTACGATCATGACAAGTGAGAAACCATCCACACCCAACTCATAATCAATCGTATATGCGCCCTTTAGTTGCAATTGATCACCGAACCGAATCCAGCTCACCTTTTCACTTAAATCTGCTAAAGAAGCACCTGCTCGATACTGGAAAAAAGCCATTAATGCCAGAATTAAAGCCGGTAATGTTGCTAGGAAGCCAATAAGTTTAATCAGAGATTCATTCATTTTCGGAACAAATGATAACACGAGCACACCGAGCAGAGGGGAGAAAACTAAGATTGATAGAAAATAAGCTATGTTCATTTTAAATACCCCCCTGTTACAGCAAATACAACAACTAGAATCGCTAAGCCGACAAAGGCAACAGCCCCGTATCTTTGCACTTGGCCACTCTGAAACTTAGATCCTGCTCTTCCAAGTCCGGCAACTGCTCCAGCTACCCCTTTCACAATTCCTTCGACTAGGAACGTTTCAATAAAATGAAGGAAGAGGCTAAATCCTTTCGTAAGTTTTAAAACAGTCAGTTCATAAAACTCATCGATATAGTATTTGTTATACAAAATGTTATAGAGCGTTGGCGCACCGCTTGAAAGCCAGTCGCGTGATAGGGAACGCTTGCTATACATTAAATACGCTAGATAAATTCCGGCCAAAGAAACAACAGTCGCTACGATCATAATCCATGCTGGACCTTCAATATGACCAGAGCCAAGAGCTGCATTGCCTTCTGTTAACCAATCCCCCAAGAACGTTCCAAACCAAGGTGTATTGACATATCCCGCTACAACCGCAAGAACCGCAAGTACAACCATCGGCAATGTCATCACACTTGGAGACTCCTTTACATCCTTCATTTCACTGCGAGCTTCCCCTGCAAATACCATGAAGAATAGGCGGAACATATAAAAGGCTGTAAAGAATGCCGCAATGACTGCTAACCAGAATAAAACGGTATTCCCATGCGCCCAAGCTGCGATTAATATTTCATCTTTACTAAAGAAGCCTGAGAATAACGGCACACCGCTAATTGCTAATGTTCCAATTAAGAACAGTGGACCTGTTACCTTTAGCTTTTTCCATAATCCACCCATTTTTTCGATATCCTGCGTGTGAACAGCATGGATAACACTTCCTGCTGCTAGGAAAAGTAGGGCTTTAAAGAAAGCATGTGTCATGAGGTGGAAGACACCTGCTACATAGCCAGCTGAGCCAAGTGCAAGCATCATGTAGCCAAGTTGGCTGACCGTTGAAAAAGCAAGAACTCTTTTAATATCCTTCTGAACAAGACCAATACTCGCAGCGAAAATCGCTGTAATCGCACCCACTACGGCAACTGTCATTAACGCTGTTTCACTCGCCGTAAAGAGTGGGAATAGCGCTGCTACTAAGTAAACCCCAGCTGCAACCATTGTTGCGGCGTGGATTAAAGCAGAAACAGGCGTTGGACCTTCCATCGCATCTGGAAGCCATGTATGAAGCGGAAACTGACCAGATTTCCCAACCGCTCCAACAAAGATAAGAATCGCTGTTAACGTAATCATCGTTGTTGAAATCGCTCCAGCTGCTACAGCTGCAAAGATTTCATCATATTCAAAGCTGCCAACTTGCCAGAACAAGAGAATCATTCCGATTAAAAGAGCAACATCCCCAATGCGCGTCATGATAAACGCTTTTTTTGCCGCCTTTTTTGCTTCTTCTTTATAAAAATAGAAGCCAATTAATAGGAATGAGCCTAGTCCAACAAGCTCCCAGAATATATACGTTTGCAGTAGGTTCGGTGATAAAACAAGCCCAAGCATGGCAAATGTAAATAATCCTAAATAAGCATAATAAACCGGGAACCGTTCATCGCCTTGCATATAGCCTTTTGAATAAGTATGTACAAGAAAGCTTACAAGCGATACGATTACCAGCATTAACGCATTTAATTGATTGACTTCAAAACCCGCTGTTAACTGAGTATCCCCTATCGTGAGCCATACAGCTTCAGCCTTATAGGTTGGTGATGAAAATCTTTCAAACAACACCAACAACGAATAGACGAAAGAGGCAAGTGTCAGCAAAATCCCCACATAGGCACTCGCATCTTTAAGCCGTTTGCCAAAAAAGATAAGAAATAAAAACGATAAAAGCGGGAAAAGCGGTATGATCCATGCATTCTCCATCAATATCACAATCCCCTTTTTTAAACACGTTG
>JAEWIG010000040.1 GCA_023387295.1 Bacillota bacterium
GGAACAAGCTCAGTATAAAATAAATGAGCTGCGCTTGAAGGATTTAAATCTTCTTTTACATGGAGCAGGCGTTGGAATTATAAGGACAAATATCAATTTTGAAATTGAATTTATTAATGAGGCAGCAGAAAATATTTTAGGTTTTCCAAGTTCATTTTTATTATCACGTAACTATAAAACACTATTAAGCGTCGAAAAAGACTTAAATAAAGTAATGGATGGAGAAACGCTCGTAAGTGTAAACTCTTCGGTAAACTTCAAACAAATAAGTGGTAATTTTTATCCACTTCGGATAAAGGAAAAGATTACGGGACTTGTCCATATATTCTTTTTGCGTGAGGTTTTTGAGGAAGCTGTACAAGAGGTTGAGTTTGTTCGCAATCTTTATTCAGACTTGCAGGCAGTTTATGCATCATCTCAGGAGCAAATTCTTGTTATTGATGAGAGTGGGAAAGTCATTCGTGTGGCTGGTACGTTTCTTAAGGATTTTTGGAAAGAGGATAAGCCTGAGAAAATAATTGGCAAACAGATTAGTCAATTTACAAAGAAAAATATTTTTCAGCCAGATGTTTTTGAGCTTTGTCGGAAACAAAAGAAAAAAGTGACTGCCATACAGAATTCATCTGGAAAGGGAAGAGTATGGTCTGTAGCAACCCCAGTATATCATGAAGGGAAATTAGAAAAGGTAGTTGTGCTTTCAAGAGATATAACATATGAGAATACCCCATATTTAAAGCAGATTGACGAGGTTTCCAGTGATTCTCGAAAGGATCACGAATCTAATTCAAGTGAAATGCAAATTGTTTACCGATCTGCAAAAATCGAGCGATTAGTAACTGAGTTAAAGAGAGTGGCTAATTTCAATTCAACTGTTCTACTTGAGGGGGAGTCGGGGGTTGGAAAAGAAATATTTGCTCATCAAATACATATTGCAAGTCAAAGAAGTAAACAAAAGCTTGTTAGAATTAATTGCGGGGCGATTCCGGAAAAATTAATTGAAAGTGAATTATTTGGGTATGAAAAAGGGGCATTTACTGGGGCAGACAAAAATGGCAAGGCAGGTTTGTTTGAGGTTGCTCATAATGGGACACTCTTTCTTGATGAAATTGGTGAACTCCCTTTAAATATGCAAGTGAAATTATTGCGTGTCTTACAGGAAAAGGAAGTAACGCGGATTGGTGGAGTTCAGCCTATTCCTGTTAATGTTCGCATCATTACGGCAACAAATAAAGATTTACGGGAAATGGTCAATCGTGGGACATTTAGAGAGGATTTATTTTATCGACTATATGTCATTCCATTTCGAATTCCTTCCTTACGCGAACGAAAGGAAGACATTCTTCCTTTAGCTATCCATTTTTTAGAGAAATTTAAACAAATGTACGACATAGAAAAAAGCTTTACTCCAGAAGCATTTGAAGTGCTTGAAACATATACTTGGCCAGGTAATGTAAGAGAGCTGCAAAATATCGTCGAGCGGTTAATTCTGCTTACAGATGGTGAATGGATACAAAGAGAGCATGCGTTGCGATATTTGTATGGAGAAGTAAGGAGAGGCAAAAAGCAGCTTTTTGTTTTAGAGCTAATGCCGTTAAAAGAGGCAGTTGAAGAATTAGAGACACAGCTGATTGAACAGGGGCTAAAAAAATATCGAACAGCAGATAAATTATCTAAAGTACTTGGAGTTAGTCCAGCGACAATTAGTCGAAGAATGAAAAAGCTAAGGGAATAGAGGGGGCAATGCACGTGTTTGACTTGCCTGAAACCAAGTTTAGTTTCGGCGGAGATGAATATATTTATGCTGAAATTTCTCGTGATATGAGAGTGGAGAGCAATTTTAAAGCATTGGCCATTACTGAGGAACTAAGGAAAAGAGAGATTCCTGGCATTATTGACATCGTTTCATCCAATGCCTCTTATTTAGTTCGCTATAATCCAGATATTATATCAGGAAGAGATCTACTAGATTATTTAAAAGAAATTGATTTGACGAAAAGCAATCCTGCAACATTAAATTTATCGGTTCGCATTGTGGAAATTCCAACGTGGTATGACGATCCGGTGTCGAGAGAATATTCGCTTCGTTTTAAAAGCAGACATCTCGAACCGAATGTATCAAACTTCGAATATGTCATGAGAATTAATGGATTCACAAATAAAGAGGCCTTCATTGACCATCATTCTTCAGCGCCATATTTAATTACAATGGTTGGTTTTTTGCCAGGAACCGCTTGGCATTTTCCACTTGGCTTACAGGAGAATGAAATCATTTGGGCGCCTAAATATACTAGTCCACGTACAGATACACCAGAGAGAAGTATTGGGATTGGTGGACCCTTCAATGTGATTTATCCAGTAAATGGACCTGGGAGTTATCAGCTCATTGGGCGTTCTGCAGTCTCTGTTGTTGATCAGACGAATCAGCTAGTAGATTTAAAGGACACGTCTTTTTTAGCGAGACCGGGTGATATATGGAAGTATCGTCCAATTAAAGAATCTGAATATCAGAGAATTACAACGGAAGTTAGGGAAGGTAGTTATCGGTACAAAATGAAAGAAATCGAATTATCTCCACTTGAATATGTTGAAAATGGGAAACAATATATCCATGAGCTAATGGGGGATTTTTAAATGATTGAAATCTTAAAGCCAGGATTATGGACGACTGTACAGGATATGGGTCGTTTTGGGCAATATCATCTTGGGGTCCCGCCTTCTGGAGCTGCTGATAAATATTCATTCATGATCGGAAACCTCCTTGTTGGAAATCCAGTGGAATATGCCGGACTAGAAATGACATTAATTGGTGGAACCTTTCAATTTAAGCGAAAGCAAATTATTGCCTTAACGGGAGCACCAATGGAGGCATTCCTGAATCATCAACCCCTATCCTTCTGGGAAACTCATTATGTGAATGAAGGCGATATTCTAACGATCAAGTCTTGCTTAAATGGTGTCAAAAGTTATTTATGTATCGCAGGAGGCATCGACGTTCCTGAGATAATGGGAAGTAAGTCTACATACGTGCTTAGCCAAATTGGTGGCTTTCAAGGAAGAAAGTTAGCTGCTGGGGACCAAATCAATATTAATGAAGCATTACCAGGGGCATTAAACCAAGTTGGAAAATCTATTCCAGAATCGTTTATTCCCTCTTTTAATCCATTTCAAGAACTACGGGTCACGATGGGATTGTCAGGTTATTTAATAAGTGACGAAGGGTTAAAAGCCTTCTTGAATTCTGAATGGACAGTGTCACATGAATCAAATCGGGTAGCCTATCGATATACAGGAGCGAAAGTGTCATTTACAGAGCAGCCATTCTCTTTTGGCACAGGTAGAAACATGTCAACTGTTGTTGATTTTGCCTATCCGATTGGTTCTATTATGCTACCAAATGAAGAGGAGCTAATTGTCTTACATAACGATGCAACGACAGGCGGTGGTTTTGTTACAGTTGGTACTGTTATAAGCCAAGATTTAGATTTAGTTGCTCAATCAAGGCCATTATCAAAAAGTCGTTTTATCACAGTAACAATTGATCAAGCCATTCAAGCACGCCAAAAGCGAAAGCAAGAACTAGAAAAAATAGTAGAATTGATTAAAAAATAAATGAACTTCCACAAGGAACTCTATTATCCTGTGGGAGTTTATTTATGTTATTGCTAAACACACAAGCAAAACAACATCTGAAATGTACTAAAAAATGGTGTAAAATAAAAATAGAGGATTTTTTTGAAAAATAGAAAGCTTTGTTTGTGTACAGAATGTAAGATTAACGTACAATGAGAGGAACAGCTCAACAGCGAGGAGGAAAAAATATGACAGAACTTACTAGAACAAATGCAATCATTGAACAAACCGAACAATATGGTGCTAATAACTATCATCCGCTTCCAATTGTTATCTCGAAAGCAGAAGGTGTTTGGGTTGAGGATCCTGAAGGAAATAAATATTTGGACATGCTTAGTGCCTATTCAGCGGTTAACCAAGGGCATCGTCATCCGAAAATTATTCAAGCGTTAAAGGATCAGGCAGATCGTGCTACCTTAACATCACGTGCATTCCATAATGATCAGCTTGGCCCATGGTACGAGAAAATTTGTAAATTGACAAATAAAGAAATGGCGCTTCCGATGAATACAGGTGCAGAGGCTGTTGAGACAGCGATCAAAGCAGCTCGTCGTTGGGCGTATGATGTGAAAGGAGTAGCGGACAATCAAGCAGAAATTATTGCATGTGTAGGTAATTTCCATGGTCGTACGATGTTGGCTGTGTCCCTTTCTTCAGAAGCTGAATATAAGCGTGGGTTTGGTCCAATGCTTCCTGGTATTAAGTTAGTTCCCTACGGAGATTTAGAAGCATTAAAAGCGGCTATCACTGAGAATACTGCAGCATTCTTAATTGAGCCGATTCAAGGTGAAGCTGGCATACTAATTCCAGAAGAAGGGTTTTTAAAGGAAGCATACAATGTTTGTAAAGAAAACAATGTATTGTTTATTGCCGATGAAATCCAAGCAGGGCTTGCTCGCTCAGGTAAAATGTTCGCATGTGATTGGGAAGAGGTCATTCCTGATATGTATATTTTAGGAAAAGCTCTAGGCGGCGGAGTTCTGCCAATCTCATGTGTTGTTGCGAATAAAGATATACTAGGCGTATTTAATCCAGGCTCACATGGTTCAACATTCGGTGGGAATCCAATGGCTTGTGCGGTTTCCATTGCAGCTATTGATGTTCTTGTGGAAGAAAAGCTTGCTGAACGCTCATTAAAGCTTGGTGAGTATTTCATGGAAAAGCTTAAAGAAATTGACAATCCTCGTATTAAAGACGTTCGTGGTCGTGGCTTATTTATTGGAGTTGAGCTTACCGAACCAGCTCGTAAATACTGTGAAGCATTGAAGGAAGAAGGCTTGCTGTGTAAAGAAACACATGATACCGTTATTCGATTTGCTCCACCACTTGTAATAAGTGAGGAAGATTTAGATTGGGCAATTGAACGAATAAAGAAAGTTTTAAGTTAATAAGTTAATAATAGACTAAAAAGTCCAAGTGCTATAAAGCATTTGGATTTTTTCTATTAAGTAAAAATATTTTGGCGTTTTACAATAGCATGTTTCTTGATTATCTGAAGGGCTTTCTGTAAAGTGAATAGAGAATCGAAAACAGTGGCTGAGAAGTAACAAAATAATCATAAAGAAATAGGAGGATCATAGATGACACATGTTCGTTTTGATTACTCAAAAGCATTTCCGTTTATAAAGGAACATGAACTTACATACTTACAGGATGCAGTAAAGGTGGCTCATCATTCCCTCCATGAACAAACTGGAGCGGGAAATGAATTTTTAGGTTGGATCGATTTACCAGCTCATTACGATAAAGAAGAATTTTCACGGATAAAAAAAGCTGCCGCGAAAATTAGTAGTGACTCAGATATTTTACTCGTTATTGGAATTGGTGGCTCTTACTTAGGTGCTCGAGCTGCTATAGAAATGCTTAATCATAGCTTTTCTAATCTTTTATCCAAAGATAAGAGACGTACTCCACAAATCATTTTTGTTGGTCAGAATATTAGCTCCACTTATATGAAAGATGTAATGGATCTTTTAGAAGAAAAGGACTTCTCTATTAATGTGATTTCAAAATCAGGAACAACGACAGAGCCTGCGATTGCATTTCGAATATTCCGTAAGCTTTTGGAAGAAAAGTATGGAAAAGACGAAGCGAAAAATCGAATTTATGCAACGACAGATAAAGCAAAAGGAGCACTGAAAACCGTCGCCATGAAGGAAGGCTTTGAGTCGTTTGTTATTCCTGACGATATTGGTGGCCGCTATTCTGTACTGACAGCTGTCGGATTATTACCGATTGCTGTTAGTGGAGTGGACATTGATGAGGTCATGCAAGGAGCTGCCAAAGCACGAGAGGATTTTTCAAAATCAGAGCTTGGTGAAAATGCAGCTTACCAATATGCGGCAGTGCGAAATATTTTGTACAATAAAGGAAAAACCATTGAAATGCTCGTTTATTATGAAGCAGGTCTTCAATATTTTGCTGAATGGTGGAAGCAGCTGTTTGGCGAAAGTGAAGGGAAGGACTTAAAGGGGATTTTCCCAGCTTCTGCAAGTTTTTCTACTGACCTTCATTCTCTTGGACAATATGTGCAGGAGGGACGTCGTGATTTATTCGAAACAGTTATTAAGGTTGAGCGATCACGTCATGAATTAGTGATTGAACAAGAAGATGAAGACCTAGATGGACTAAATTATCTGACAGGTAAAACGCTAGAATTTGTTAATAACAAAGCGTATGAAGGAACATTGCTTGCACATACGGATGGTGGCGTACCGAACCTTGTGGTTACGATCCCTAAATTAGACGCTTATACATTTGGTTACCTCGTTTACTTCTTTGAAAAAGCATGTGCCATGAGCGGTTATTTACTTGGCGTAAACCCATTTGACCAACCAGGTGTAGAAGCTTATAAGGTGAATATGTTTGCTCTTTTAGGCAAACCAGAATACGAAGATAAAAAAGCTGAATTAGAAAAAAGATTATAATAACGAAAAAGTGTCCCTTTATTTCATATTTCATGAAAGGGGACACTTTTTTATTTAAAACAAGACCCCTAGTTTGCTGTGATAACGATTAATTGGTCCTGAGGAATGATCGTAAAAGGGTGGGGAGGGTTCAAGATTGTTTCTTCGCCTCTTTTTATTCCTAATAATAATATCCCTTCTAAAATAAGTGATTGGCTTAGCTCAACATAAGTTCGATCAGCTACTTCTGGAGCTGCTGCCTGAAATATTAATCGACGCTTGTCGAGCTGGTCTAATAAATCTAAAAAGGATGTGACAAGTTCCTGAGAAGTAATACTATTAATCATAACGAAGCTTGTAAGAATATTGGTTCGAACAATTTCATTTGCTCCTGCTCGTTTCGCATTCGCCACCTGTTCTGATGTTAAAATTTCGACTATGCATTGTACTTCTCGATTTAATCCTTTAACAGCTAAGAGGGTCAAAATCGTACTCATATCAGCCTGAAGCTCTCCTCTGTTAGGATCAGCGGTAATAATGACTTTACTAGCTTCAAAAATATTGGCTCTCACTAACACATCATCAATATTTGATCGTCCACGTATGAAATGAACATTTTTATTAGGTAATGGATTTGTTTCGAGCGTTTCATCAATTAAGGTGAAAGTTTGACCTTTATGATTGGTGCTGAGAGAACGAAGGATTTCTCGTGATCGCTCGTTCCAGCCAATGACCACAATATGGTTTCGTCCTTTAAAAGTAGCTTTTCCATCAAGCAGATCGTTTTGTTTTGTAACGGCAGCGGCTGCCAAACTAACGAAAAAAGCAGCTAGAAAACCAGCGCCCACCATAATCAATGCGATGCCCGCTAATTTTCCGTAAAATGTTTTCGGGACAAAATCTCCATAACCAACAGTTGCGGCAGTTACCACCGCCCACCAAATTCCATCGAATAATGTGGGGAATTGCTCGGGCTCAAGCAAGTGAACAAAAAATCCAAATGTAAAGACAAAAAACAGAGAGATAATCAGCACTCTAAAAACAAGTGGTAATCGAGCAAAGGATGCTAGCAGATTGTATGGCAAAATGTCCACTCCTAATAGCAGGTTAAAATCATAATTAAGCGAAAGCACTACATAGAGTTTTCACTTACTACATTATGGACGAGTTATCATTGTTTCATAAATGATAGGTAAAAAATGGAGCTAGGAATAATATCCTAGCTCCATTTAACTTATGAAAAATGATGAAGATGCAGGTAGATCAACCTATCTAGCTTTTGGCTACTAGTTAGGGTTTCTTTGCTATTCATGCCTGTTTTTCGGGCTGTATGTATCATTTCCCTCCTCATTTGATTAATCCTCCTTAGTACTAATTGTTCAAGCAAAGGCTTATTCATTTCCCTCTTCTCCTATTAAATGATCTCTATTAAGTATTATAAAAGAAAATTATGTTTTCGAAATAGTTTCGACAAAGGTTCTAAGAAAAAGACAAAATAAGACGAGGAGGAAGAAATTGTTATTCTGACTGACAAAAATCTAATGCGATTTTCGAATAAATTTTTACTGCATCTACAAGATGTGAGATGGGGATGCCTTCATTTTTCGTATGAGAAAAACGAATATTTCCTGGCCCACACACAATGGTAGGGATTTTTCCATAGGAGGATAGTAGACCAGCATCTGTCCAGCCTCTTTTTGTTGTGAGCTCAGGTTCTTTTCCAGTTACCTTTCTCACGGCTGATCGAACAATTGGGACAATCAGATTTGCTAAATTTGTTTCCAAGGGAACGTGATGATAGGGATCATGTTCATCTTGAGCTAGGAGTCTAAGAGTTATCTGCAAATCCTTATCTTCAGCTTGAAGCTTAGAAATAATTGTTTCAATTTCTTGGCGAACACTTTCGGGGGTTTCACCTGGAATATATCTTCGGTCAAATTGAATGATACATGTTCCTGCGACAGTACTTGGCTGCTCTCCACCTAATATTTTTCCGAAATTAAGAATGGAGCGACCTGTATAAGGATGAGTTCGATTTTGCAGAATTGCCCCAAGTTCTTTCTCCAATACATGAATGACTTTAGCAGCTTTTGAGATCGCATTAATAGGGTGGTCATCATAGCCGCTATGGGCGGTTTTTCCGGTAATTTCTAGTTCAAACCATTCTAGTCCCCGATGAGCTATCGCATAATCAAATCCAGAAGGCTCTCCAACAATGGCTGCATGAACATCCAACCCTTCCTGAATCAATTTCTTCGTCCCAATGCTGTCTTCTTCTTCCCCAACGACAACAGATACAATAATTTCCCCGCTAAACTCTGCTTTACTCCGATGAAAAGCGAGTAGAACCATAATCATTGCAGCAATTGCACCTTTCATATCATTCGAGCCACGCCCATAAATCCACCCATTCTCTATGAAGGCATTATAAGGTGGGAAATCCATTTCGTAAGGAGGAACTGTATCTATATGTCCGTTAAACAATATTTTTTTCCCATCTTTATCCCCCTTAAAAAAAGCAATAATATTATATCGATTTTTGGATATTTTTTGCTTTTCATAGGGAATGCTGTTGGTGTCTAAAAACTTGCATAATAGATCAAGTGCTGCCTTTTCATATGTTGGTTCATTCCAATCACTTGGTACTCTTACTAGCTTTTGTGTAAGCTCGATAATTTCACTTTCTGTAACGTAATGAAGTGGATTCAATCAACTCAACTCCTATCATTAAATAAGAGGCGATAAGTAGCAATCGCCTCTCATAGAATCATTTTGATAAGGTTATTAAGAGACCCCGATTGCGACAGCAATTAATAGGGCAATAGCACTAATGAGTGACCAGCCAAGAACAAGTTTCCAAACAAATTTCACCCAACGGTCGTAAGGAATGCCTGCCACCGCAAGATAGCCCATTAAAGCGGCAGATGTTGGAATGATGGAATTGCTTATCGCATCTCCGTATTGGTAGGCTAAAACGGCAGCTTGACGTTCTAATCCAATTAAGTCGGCTACTGGGATCATAATTGGCATTGTTGTAGCTGCCTGACCACTACCAGAAGGAATGAAGAAATTAATAAATGATTGAATAATAAACATTCCGAGAACATTAATTGAATCAGGAATGGATTTAACAATGTTTGCTAAGGAATAAATAACAGTATCAATGATTTGTCCTTGCTCGAGGACGACGAGAATACCGCGAGCAAATCCAACAATTAACGCTCCAAAAACAAGCACTTTTGCCCCTTCAACAAAGGCATCGAATGTTTTATTAATCGATAATCCTGCAACAAGCCCAGCAAGTAAACCCATAATAACAAAGTTGGTCGTTAATTCTGTAATGAACCATCCCCATTTGAAGACACCATACATGTTAAAAGCAAGACCGATAATGAGAATAAGATAAACCAAAAGATGACGTTTTGTAAATTCTGGGATATCATCAAAATTGATCTGACCAACTTGATTTTTCTGTTCAATATCGTAAATGATACTCTTTGTTGGATCTTGTTTTACCTTAAATGAGTAACGCATAACATAAAAAATTGCAAAGGCTAGAATGAATAAATAAACAACTGTTCTAAAACCAAATCCTGAGAACATCTGCATTTCGGCAATACCGTGGGCAACACCAACGGTAAATGGATTCATCATGCCTCCGATAAATCCACTAGCAGCCCCCATCGTAATCATTGCAGTTCCAGTTATTGCGTCAAATCCTAATGCTCTAGCTAAAGCAACCCCAATTGGGACGAAAATAATAGATTCTTCAGAAAGTCCAATTGTAAAGCCAGTAATAGAAAATAAGATCATTGAAGCAGGAATAATAATTTTTTCTCTTCCCTCTAATTTCGTAATCGCTTTTCCGATTCCTGCTTCGATTGCTCCGGTTTCACGAATGATTCCAAAAGCTGCTCCAACTAATAAAATAAAGAAAATAATTTGTGCACCAGCCTGCATTCCTTCAGGTATGGCTTTCATCATTTCGAAAAATGAAACAGGGTTTTGTTCTACTGAATGATAGCTATCAGAAACAACAATTGTTCGACCTGTTGCTTCATGCTCCGTTCGTTCAAACATACCAGCAGGGACAAAGTAGGTTGCAATAGTCGCAACGATAATAATGGCAAATATTATTGCGTATGTGTGTGGAATAAAAGGTTGTTTCTTGTTTAATTTAACATCTGGATTTGTTTCAGTCTTCACTGTAAGAAAACCTCCCCTATACAAAAAATTTTTTTAATCGAAAGCTAGAATCATCATTGTCTTTAATCGTTTCATTTTTTAATAAATACTGTTGCACTCCTGTTACTAATGCATGAAAAATACTATATGCAGCAACTGGAGACGATTCGAAGGTGTTTTCTGAGTAGACATCTACGAGAAAATACAAATCGGAAAATTTTATTATCGGCGCGATAGGCGAATCAGTAACAGAAATCGTCAACACCCCCTTTTTCTTTGCTTCCTCAGCTACCCAAAGGGTGTCTAAGGCATATCTATGGAACGAACAAGCAATCAAAAGGCTATTTTGTCCTAACTGCTTTAATTGAAAATCAATATTGTCCGTTCCAGGATGAAATAAATGAACGTTATTCGTGAAAATCCCAAGATTATATGAGAGCCAGTGTGCCATTGAAAAAGAATAGTATGATCCAACAACTAAAATTTTTTCGGAGGAGCAAATTTTTTTAATAGCGGCTTCGTAATCAGTGATGTTGATATTCTCCATTGTTGACCTTACATTTTTTAGTTCTCTATCCATTAAAGTTTGAATGAACGAATCCACTGAATTATTTTTAAAGGATTTGAATTCAACTTGATCTTGGGGAGAATTTGAATAAAGTGATTTTCGAATTTCCTTTTGTAAATTTGTGAATCCGCTATAGCCAATCGATGTGGAAAAACGGATAATGGTCGTTTCACTGACACCTATTTCTTGGGCAACTTTCGCAGCAGGCTCCTGAGCGAAAAGAACAGGGTGATGAAGGGCGTGCTCGGCTACTTTTTTTAGTAAAGGAGTAAGTTTATTTAAAGCTGCAGTTGTTTTTGCGCGGTAATCCTCCATTTCCGTCCTCCTTTAAAAAAATGAGTTGATTTTTTTTTAGAAAAAAATAAAGTATAGGATTTATTATACATAATAATTAGAAAATTTAAAATATACATAGAGTAATAAAACTAAAAAAATAAAGATGTCTCTATTTAATTGAAAATAAAAAAGTCCCATTCCAATTTATAGGAAGGGACAAATGTGATAATAAAGCTAGAATTTGCTAAGTGATTATGATTGTTTTAGATCTTTCTTTAAGAGTCTAAAGATTTTTAATGCTAGTTGGATTTGGAATAATTCTTCTGAGTTTTTTAAATCCGTGTTCATGATTTCCTTTATTTTTTCGATTCTATAAATAAGTGTATTTCGGTGTAAGAACATCGCTTTCGCCGTTTCACTTATATTTAAATTGTTCGTGAAGTAGTTTTCTAATGTAACAATATAGCTCGTTCCATGTAAATTATCATACTCATATACTTTGCCTAAACATTTCATGAAGAAGTCATCTAGTTCGATATCTTTAATATTTGTATCTAAGAAATGATAGACAGAGTGATCTTCAAAATGGGCAATATTGGCTTTATCATTAAATTTTTGCATGAGTCTAATGGCTTCGTTCGCTTCAGAAAAGCTTTTGTGAATGGAACTAATAGAGCTGTACTGTCGGCCAATCCCCATTAAGAAGGTCGTATTAGTAATTTGCTGACTAAGTAAGCTCTGTACGTCATAGGCATAATGCTTCGCTTCATTTATTGAAATAACGGGTCTATTATTGTTTTGCCCAATTAAGATAATGATTCGATTACTTCTATGGAAGCATGTAATCTCACCATTTGCTTTATTTGAATGCTCATAGACAAGTTCGATACATTTTTTAATATTACTCTCAAATTGAAATTTCCTTGCGACCATATCTTCGTACTTATCTAGTTCCTCGGATTCGATATTTATGACGATACAGTAATACATATAGGTAGAATTTAATCCATGCAAACTGCATAGTGTTTGAATGGTTTCGCTAGATGTGATTTTTCCTGTAAGTAAGTCATCAAAGAAATCATGTCTAATTTTTAATTTAACATCTTCAATTTCCTTTGCTTTTATCATTTCTAAAGCCATAATCGGGGATGCTTGTTCTAGAGCAATATAATCAAATTCCGTTAATTCTCTAACGGTTTGCCACACAACAATATAGCCGTATATATAATTTGCAACAGCAACAGGAAGAATGCGACATTTTACTTCTAAATCCTCAACCTGGTAAATTCGCTTAATGATTTTATTCATCTCACTAATGTTTTTTGGTATCGAGTCAGTAAATTGTTTATTAAAAGCGGGTTTGTTTTTAGCAAGTTCAAGGCAGTAGGCTAATGGAACAGAATTATTTTCATGGTCTGTATAGTGAAGTAAATTCCAGTCTCGGTCGACAAATAATACTGGGTTGTTTACGGTTTCAGCAAGTATCGAGGAAATGCGTTCGATTCCCCCTCCCTCAAGAGCAATTTTAAATAGAATATTATGAATGTCTAATGTTCTTCTGTTCAGCAAGTCATATCTTCCAGAAGATTTTTCATTAAAAATGGATATTACTTTAGACAATGTATATTCATAGGGTAGTTCTAGAAGTGGAAATCCATATTCATTTGCTAGATCAATCATATTTTGTGGAACATGCTCAAAGTAGCGTTTAATTTTTATAACGAGTCCAGCACAGTTAATTTCCGCAAGCTCTTTAATGATTCGATTTTGAAGCTCTTCATTATCCTTAAAAATATATCCTGTGGATAGCAAAAGTTCATTGGATGATAACCAGTCAAATTTATCTGGATTTTCAATAATATTAACGAGTGACACAACGTTATTTATTCCTTTTTCCCCTGCAATGATTTTCAGTCCATCGATGGCTTTTATTTCCAATAAGTCTTTTATTGTCAGCAATTTTTCTTCATCTCCTGTGACATAAATTGATCACACTTCATTGTGCGATGTGCACAAATGATGTTGAGCCTTTTTGGTGTTTATAAACGAAGACATTTCTAGGTATTATACCTAAAATAATCATGTAAGGTTAGTTGCTTGTCAAATGGTTTTTAAATCACAGCTAAGATAATAAAACGAATGCAACAGAGAGAGTAGGTAAGGAGGTTATTCACCTTTTCAAGGCTAATATATCACAAATATTTTTTTCGCCATTTTTTAAATTGTAACGAAACTAGGAATTTTACACACATGCGTTTTTTAAGGAATTTTTAATGGGATCATTCCCGTTGAGCGAGGTGACTTTAGTGAATTATACACATTCTGGAGATATTGAATTTCTCGAAAGGATGAGTCATCCAAATTTTCGTGGTTCAGTTCATAGTGTTTTTAAACGAACATTTAACATTAGCATTTATGGTAGTGATGAGCTTTATACAATTGCTAGTGAAAAGCTTGATAACGGACCGAACACATTAATAATTAATGCTGAAGACTTTCGTAATGTTGATTTAGAAGTGGATGACATAGTGTTTATACAGGATGGGCTATTGCAT
>JAEWIG010000047.1 GCA_023387295.1 Bacillota bacterium
ACCGAATTTTGCATTAGATTGTTGTATTACGGCAGCTGAGTTTATTGGTTCATTTTTAGAAGAAGAAAATAATATAGATGAAATTTCCCCTACAGCTTCAATTTTTGAAAGTTTGATAGAAAAAAGTAACCAAGCTATTGTTGTATTAGATCGCAAAGGTCGTATTCTTATAACGAATAAGATTGGAAGAAAAATCGTCGGTGGATATGACAAAATGGCTTATGGTGAACAGTCATTCGGGGAATATTTAGTAAATAAACAAGAATTAACAGATATACTAGATTTTAACCTAGAGACAAAAAAGAAAAAGACAATCCACTTTAAAAAGACAAAAGATTTGCATGAACCTAACTTGCTTTTAAACTCAAGAAAACTTGTACAGTTTTATAATGGAGTTGCACATATTATTTTGATTATTCAATCACCTGTAGAAGAAGTGAGCAAAATACATGAATCAAAATTTAGAGCTGCCGAGAATACGGTTGATTACATCGGACAAAGTGAATCGTGGAAAAAGGTAAATAATATTGTAACGAAAGTAGCTCATTTTAATTCCAATGTGTTAATTCTTGGTGAGACAGGAGCGGGAAAAGAGGTTGTTGCTAAGGCAATTCATCGTTTGAGTGGAAGAACTGGTAACTTTGTTGCGGTAAATTGTGGAGCAATTCCAAGAGAATTGTTTGCGAGTGAATTGTTTGGATATGAAAGTGGAGCCTTTACAGGTGCGAAGGCAGGAGGAGCAATCGGGAAATTTGAGTATGCCCATGATGGCACGTTGTTCCTTGATGAAATTGGAGAAATGCCACTTGAGATGCAAGTAATCCTTCTGAGAGTACTTCAAGAAAAAACAATCACACGAATAGGGTCAAACACAAGTAAAGCTTTTGATGTAAGAATTGTTGCTGCAACTAATCAAAATATTCGAAAAATAATTCAAAATGGTGGATTTCGTTCCGACCTTTATTATCGTTTGAGCGTTATCGAAATACCACTTCCCTCATTGAAAAAGAGACAGTATGATATTGCGTTACTGGCTGAGCATTTTAACAGAACGATATCTAAACAACTTCATATTCCATACCAAAGAATTTCCGATGAGGTGATCAATTATTTTCTTCAATATGATTGGCCAGGAAATGTTCGGGAGTTAAAAAATCTAATAGAGAAATTACTTATTTTGTCTGACGGATCATCAGTAACTGTCGATCTACTCCCTGACTACCTTACAGATTATATTCAGGAGAAGGAAATCGATATTTCTTATCATACCAACAGAACTCCTAGTACAGAAAAAGAACTTATTTGTATGAGCTTAGAAAAACACCAAGGTAATATTTCTCAAGTAGCTAAAGAACTTGGGATGGCACGCAATACAGTATATCGAAAAATGGAAAAATATCAAATTGAAACAAAGACATTTGCTACGAACGGTTAAATTCAAAGATCATATTACAAAGTGTAAAAAAAGTGTAACAATATTTAGTTGTTACACTTTTTTTATTGAACAATATGTTCCATTACAAAAAAATAACAAAAGGAGAGGTGCTTTTTTATGGGTGGAAGTTCCGAGTATTGTTTAATTAAGCCTATGAAGGATTGTTTTTTAGCGATATTAAGGAATCATCGAAATTTATCGATGATTTTTTTGTTTTTTAGTCATGTTGGCACGCTATTTGCTTTTTATATTTACGAGTGCAAAAAAAACCCCTAACTTATTTACTTGTTTAGTGTTGATAAAGTTAGAGGATAGAAATTAATTTGAGAATGGAGTGGGAATATGGATATCGTAGTATGCTATAAAATTGTCCCTGAAGAGCAAGACATAACGGTGTTACCAGATCGAACTTTATCTTTTGAAAGAGCAGAATTACAAATTGGACAATATGATTTAAACGCAGTAGAAGCTGGAGTTCAATTAGTTGAAAAAATCGGTGGCAAGGTGTCCGCTCTGACTGTGGGTAGTAGTCAAGTTGAAAATACAAAGTTGAAAAAAGGTATTTTATCAAGAGGACCTCATGAACTTTATATGGTAAGTGATGAGAATCTTGAAAATGCAGATAGTTTCCTAACTGCTAAATCATTAGCTACTGCAGTGAAAAAACTAGAAAACTATGATTTAGTTCTTTGTGGTGAGGGTTCAGCAGATTTGTATGCACAACAGGTAGGAATACAACTTGGAGAAATCTTAGGGGTACCGACTATCAATAGTGTAAGTAAAATTACTCCAAATGGTGATAGTGTTACAGTTGAACGTACATTAGAAAACCATGTTGAAGTACTTGAAGTACCATTACCAGCAGTTATATCTGTTACAACTGACATAAATGTAACTCGTGTACCATCTATGAAGGATATTTTAGGAGCAGGGAAAAAGCCAAGTACAACATGGCAGCTAAGTGACCTGAATCTAGAAGGTGTAAATAAAAATGTTGAAACGTTAAGTACACTAGCACCTGAAAAGGTTGATCGTAAACAAATTATTATTGATGGTGACAATCCTGAACAAGTAGCAGAGTTATTCGAACATATTCGAAAAGTACTGTAAATATAAGGGGGTAATGAAATGAGTACATTAAATAAAGTTTTAGTATTTAGCGAGGATTTAAAGAGCTATCCTGAAATCTGTTCTGGAGCAAAAAAATTAGGTAATGATATTGTTGCAGTTGTTATCGGTACAAAGGAAAATGCTGATCAAGTTGCTCAATATGGAGCGAAAACTTATTGGTTAGGCGAAAAAGAAAACGGGAAATTGATTGAAGATTACACACCTGCGATTGAAGAGGTTATTAATTCCGAAAAACCTAATCTTGTTATTATGAAAGGAACGAAGAGCGGTAGACTAGTTGCAGGTAGACTAGGTGTTAAAACTAACTCAGGTGTAATGGCTGATGCAATTTCTTTTGAAGTTGAAAACGATTCGAGTTTAACTATTCAACGTCTTGTTTATGGTGGAGCAGCCGTACGTACTGAAAAAGCTTCTACCGATATGACGATTGCTTTAATTGGTTCAGGCGTTTTTGAAATTGGTAGTTTTGATAATGTCGGTGAAGTATTTACTGTTGAAAGTGTAAAGCTAGACAATCAGATTATTTGTAAAGAAATTCGTGCTAGAGAAGACGAGAGTGTAGATTTAGGTGTAGCAAAACGTGTAGTAGGAATTGGTCGCGGTTTAGAGAAACAAGAAGACCTTGCCATGATTGAAGAGCTAGCTCTAACACTAGGTGCAGAAACAGCATGTTCTCGTCCAATTGCAGAGGGTGAACATTGGATGGAAGTAGGACGCTATATTGGAGTTTCAGGTGCTATGATTAAACCTGATATTTATTTCGCACTAGGTATTTCTGGTCAGGTTCAACACATGGTTGGTGTAAATGAAGCAAAATCAATTGTTGTTGTAAATAAGGATAAAAACGCAGCAATTTTCAATTATGCTGACTATGGAATTGTTGGGGATATTTACAAAGTTATCCCTGAGTTGATTAAGTTAGCAAAAAGCAATTAAAAATTACGAAAAATACGTGGTGAAAAAGCATGGGTGAGGACAAATTTGATGTAATTATTGTGGGTGGGGGAATTGCCGGTTCAATTGCAGCTCATATGCTGGCTGAAGCTGGTTTAGAAGTTGTCGTAATTGAACGAGGCAATTCAAGTGGATCCAAAAATATGACGGGTGGTAGATTATATAGTCATAGTTTAGAGAAAATCATCCCGAATTTTGCAGATGTAGCACCAGTAGAGCGCAAAGTAACAAAAGAAAGAATTAGCATGCTCACAAATGATAGTGCTTTCACAATTGATTATAGTAGTGGCAAACTTGGTGATACTGGGAAAAATTCGTATGTAGTATTACGAGGTCAGTTTGATCGCTGGCTTGCAGAAGAGGCAGAAAATAACGGAGCCATGTATATATATGGGATACGTGTTGATGATTTAATTGTTAAAGATGGAAAAGTATGTGGTGTCGTCGCTGGAGATGAAGAAATGTTAGCAGATGTCGTCATCTTAGCAGACGGAGTCAACTCATTACTTGCTCAAAAACTTGGCATGAAAAAAGAATTATCACCACATGAAGTAGCTGTCGGAGCGAAAGAAGTAATTGAACTTGATGAAAAAACAATAAGAGATCGATTTAATTTAAGCAGAAATGATGGATTAGCTTGGTTATTCGCTGGAGCTGCTAGTGCCGGACATATTGGTGGTGGTTTCCTCTATACGAACAAAACTAGTGTTTCGTTAGGGATTGTAACGACGGTAGGGGATATTGATCATTCTGATAAATCGGTACCAGAGATGGTCGAAGATTTCAAAAACCATCCAGTTATTCAGCCATTAATTGAGGGTGGCAAGCTCATTGAATATTCAGCTCATCTAGTTCCAGAAGGTGGCTATGATACAATTTCAACTTTATATAAGGATGGAGTAGTGGTAGTAGGGGATGCTGCGAACCTTGTTATTAATATTGGTTATATGGTACGTGGAATGGATTTGGCAGTTGAGTCCGGTAAGTTAGCTGCTGAAACGATATTAAAGGCAAAAGAAAAGAATGATTTTAGTGCCAATGCGTTATCTTCATATCAAGCAGCATTAGAAGCTAGCTTTGTTATGAAAGATCTAAAACATTACAAAAAATTCCCGCATTTTATGGAGAATCATCGAATCTTCAATGAATATCCCGAAATGATAGATGATATTATGGCGGATATGTTTATTGTTGATGGAAGCGAGCCAAGAACATTACTCTCAAAAGTTATGAATCCAGCCAAAAAAGTTGGTCTTATGACGCTCGTAAAGGATGGATTTAAAGGAGTGAGATCCCTATGAGCATTAATATAGATGAAAAACTATCAGTTAATAAGTTTTTTGTTGACGAAGGTAATGGTCATATTGAAATAGATAAGGATTACGGGAATAGAAAAGAAATTATGAAATTAGTTAAGGCGTGTCCTGCTGGTCTTTATAAGCTAGATGAGAAAGATACTCTGACATTTGATTATGCAGGATGTCTAGAATGTGGAACGTGTCGTGTTTTAAGTAATGGCAAAGTGGTAACTAAATGGGATTACCCAGAGGGTAGCTTTGGCATTGAGTTTAGATATGGGTGATCAATATCATTGGCACCCTAATGTTATTTTCTAACAGTTAAGGAGGAATTATTATGTCACAATTTCCAATATTAAGTGCTCCAATAAAAGTTGGAAAACTTACTTTGAAGAATCGGATGATGACAACTTCGATGTCACCGGGACATGGTTATGTAAATGATAATGGTGAACCTACTGTGAGAATGCTAAACTATCTTGAAGAAAGAGCTGCCGGTGAAATGGCACTCATTTGCCAAACAGTTTCATTCTTTTATCGGAAACCTGAACTCGGGCATCCATTACCATATGCTTACAATGATAGTCATCTTGAAGGCTTAAAGAAAATGGCTACTTCAGTCCAAAAACACGGGGGATTATTGATTGGTCAGCCTTGGGTAGTCCATGACTGGAAACCAAGTGATGAAGACGAAGAGAAACCTTGGGGGCCTTCTGAAATTGTTATTCTAAAAGGGATGACGCCTTTTACAACGATGACGAAAGATAATATAGAGATATTAAAGAAACAACTTGTTCAGTGTTCATTAACCCTTCAAAAAGCAGGTTGGGATGGCGTTGAAGTAATGGCTGGGGTTGGTGGCATTTTGAACCGCTTTATTTCACCAGCAACGAATAATCGTACGGATGAGTATGGTGGTAGTTTAGAAAACAGATGCCGTCTAACAGTCGAAGTTATTCAAGCGATTAAGGAAGCTTGTGGAGCGGATTTCCCAGTATTAGTTCGGTGGTCTCCTTTAGAATATGTTAAAGGATTGAAAGAAGGGCATGGTATCGAGGAATCGTTAAAGATAGTGCCTATCCTTGAAAAAGCGGGAGCGGATTTGCATAACTTAGCAATAGGCTGGCACGAATCATCAGTTCCTTTAACAACAAAAGATATTCCTGATGGACACTGGTCATGGGTTTCAGAGAAAATTAAAACGGTCGCAGCAATTCCTGTAGCGACAGGGTATCGAGAAACAGATCCGGTTGTTATGGAGAAAATCCTTAAAGATAATAGAGCTGATATCATTGCTGGATTACGTTATAACATTGCCGATCCAGATTTTGCTAAGAAGGTTGTAGAAAACAGACCAGAGGACATTAATAAATGTATTTGCTGCTGCAGATGTTTGGATGATGTTGTCAGCCAGGGAAAAGCATTGGAATATTGTGGGGTTAACCCGCGTCTAGGAGCTGAATTGGATGAACCATTAAATAAATCTGTTAAAGCTAAGAATGTCATGGTTATTGGAAGTGGACCTGCTGGGTTGTCTGCTGCCAAAACTGCTGCGGAAAGAGGACACTATGTAACGATTTATGAAAGGGGCCCAAGAGTTGGTGGCTGTTTAGTCATGAGTGCCATTTTTAGTCCAAGCTATGAACGATTAAATGATTATTACAAAACTATAATCAAAAAGAATCCAAGAATTAAGGTGAAATTAAATACATCTGTTACGCCTTTATTAGTTGAAAAAATTAAGCCAGATGCAGTGATTGTTGCAGTAGGTGGACATCCTATTCCAATTGATGTACCAGGTAGTAAAGGTGGAAATGTGGTACAGTCTCATGATTTCTTAGAAATGCTTAATGGAAAAGCACCTAAAAAACCAGGAGTTTTCAATAAAATTATGTGGAACTCTGGATCGGTATTCTTAAAATACATTTATACTCCGGGGTTAGCAAGAACCTTTATGACATACTCTCCATGGCCACTTAAGAAACGAATTGCTGTTATTGGTGGCGGATTACCTGGTTGTGAATTAGGAAAAGAATTAATGGGTCATAGAAAGTTAACCATTTTTGAAGAGCGAAAAAAAATAGGTTGGGATGTAGGTGGAAATGATCGATTCCATATCGTCTCAAAATTTAAGGAATCTCCTAATGTTACTTTGGAGCCATTAACAAAAATCAAAAAAATCAGTAAGAAAGGTGTTACTG
>JAEWIG010000101.1 GCA_023387295.1 Bacillota bacterium
GAGTAAATCCTTTCGCGAAAGAACCCCGACAAGCAATGATGATTGATCGACAACAAACAATGTTCCTACATCCTCTAAAAACATCATCACAATTGCATCATAAACGGATACATTTTCATTCACAACAACCGGAATGGATTGGTAATCCTTTACATAGAGTTTTTTCAATTTTTCAGTCAATAGCTGCGAACCTGATTTTCCAGTGTAGAAATATCCTACCCGTGGCCTAGCATCCAAGAAGCCCGACATCGTTAAGATCGCCAAATCTGGCCTTAATGTTGCCCTTGTTAAATTTAACTGCTCTGCAATATTCTCACCAGTAATTGGACCATTTTCTTTCACAATTTCTAATATTTTTTCTTGCCGCTTATTTAATTCGATCGTACTCACCACCCTACAAGAAATGCGGAAGCGCCTTGCTTAGCCCCGACAAGCATAAGGCGAGCCTCCCTGAAAGGTTGCTCTTTACCTTTCTGGGAGGATTGACTTATGACCTCGAGCCCCTAGCGCTGCAACTAGACACAAGGAATGCGGAAGCGCCTTGGTCGGCGCCTGCATTAAAAGTGCCATACTATTTTATAAATTAATTATATACTATTTAAATAAAATGAAAAGAATAGGTCATATTTCTTATTTCACGATGATCTCATTCATATTGGCAAATTTTTTAATTAGGTTTGCAAGTTTAGCCATTTGATTCAATCTATTTTTTCGAATTTCACTGTTTTCACTCATAACCATTGTGTTCGCAAAATAGTGATCAATTTCAGGCTTTAAAGAAATAAGCAATTCGAACATTTCCTCTTCGGTAACCTCATTCTTTAGTTTATCACTAACTACTTCAAATTGATTATAAAGATTTTGTTCGAAATCATTTTCGAATAGATCACGATTTATTTCTTCAATACTTTCTGCTTTAGAAGCAATATTGACGACACGACTTAATGCTTCAATACTTTCTTTAAATCCTTCAACATTCTTCTTCGTTTCAAGAACTTCTGCTCTTTTTACAAGTGAAGATAAGTTGCCCATTTCATTTCCTAAAACAGCTTCAATAATATCATGTCTTACATGTTTTTCTAGTAAAATATGCTTGATTCTCTGCTTAAAGAATGTGCGAATATCATGAATAAGTTGTGTTCTATCTTTCTTCAAGATTCCGGCATCTTCTATTAGTTCTAATGCAGCAGTGATAATCTCTTCCAAAGAAATTACAAAGTTTTTATGCAAAAGAGTTTGGACAATCCCAGTTGCTTGTCTTCTCAAGGCATATGGATCTTGTGAGCCACTTGGAATGTTCCCGATAGCGAAGAAAGAAACAATCGTATCGATTTTTTCCGCAATAGCAAGTACTGCTCCAGCATTACTGCTAGGAGTTTCATCGTCTGCATTACGCGGCATATAATGTTCATTAATTGCCTTCGCAACACCTGCTGATTCACCTTTTTGCAGTGCATATTTTTCTCCCATGAATCCTTGTAGCTCAGGGAATTCATAAACCATATTAGAAACTAGATCGAATTTACAAATTTCTGCTGCTCGATTAGCAGTATCTTTTTCCTCTTGGCTAAAATGAAGAAGGTTTGAAAGATGATTAGCAAGCTTACGAACTCTTGCCACTTTTTCAGCAAGTGTTCCAATCTCTTCGTGATAAACAATCGATGTTAATTTCGCTAGAGAGGCTTCGATGGTAGTTCTCTGATCCTCTTTATAAAAGAAATCTGCATCAGAAAGTCTCGCTCTTAAAACCTTTTCATTCCCTTTCGCTACTTTATCCAGATGTTCATGTCCACCGTTTCTTACAGTAACAAAGAAAGGAAGGAGCTTGCCGTCCGTTGATTTAACCGGGAAATAGCGTTGATGCTCTTTCATTGAAGTAATTAAAACCTCTTCTGGAAGTTCAAGAAATTCTTCCTCAAATCGTCCAAAAAGTGCGGTCGGATATTCAACTAAATTGTTTACTTCCTCTAATAAATCCTCATCGATCGGAATAACCCAGTTATTTTCCTCTTCAATCCGCTTAATTTGCGAAACAATCGCATTCTTTCTTTCTACAGGATTTACGATTACATATTGTCCTAAAAGTGCATTTTCGTATTCCTTTGGCTCTTTAATAACAATACGCTCTCCAAGAAAACGATGTCCAAAAGTGAAATTCGCTGTTTCAACATGTGAGATTGAAAACGGAATAATATCTTGACCAAATAATGCAATCATCCACTTAATCGGTCTAATATAGCGAAGGTCTTCATCTGCCCAGCGCATATTTTTTGGAAATGTCATGGATGTAATAATTTTTTGTAAATCAGGTAGCAATAATGCAGTTTCATGACCTTTAATAAATTTCTTAACGTGAACATATTCGACACCATTGATTTCTTTAAAAAAGATATCCTCAACAGTTGCACCTTGGCCACGGCAAAATCCGATTGCTGCTTTAGACCATTCTCCGTCTTCAGAAACGGCAATTTTTCGAGCAGGTCCTTTTGCTTCTTCATGAATATCTTCTTGTGCGTCATTCACACCTTCGACCAAGACAGCTAAACGGCGAGGAGATGAAAAAGCTTTAATCTGTTCATAAGCAATTTTCTTTTCATCAAGCCAAGCCTGGACTTTATCTGCTAGCTGGTTCATCGAATTTGTGACAAAACGGGCTGGTATTTCTTCTAAGCCTACTTCTAAAAGGAGATCTCTTTTCGCCATATCAATTCTCCTCCTTTGATTTTAATATTGGGAAACCAAGCTTTTCACGTTCTTCATAAAAAGTCTTAGCAATTTTTCTAGCTAGATTGCGGCATCGACCTAAATAACCAGTTCTTTCAGTGACTGAAATAGCCCCTTTTGCATCTAAAAGGTTAAAGGCATGAGAGCATTTCAGGACGTAATCATAAGCTGGATGAACAAGTCCTTCCTCCATTTGTCGATGAGCTTCTTTTTCATAAATATTAAAGAGATTAAAGAGCATCTCAGTATCTGATGTCTCAAACGTATATTTTGAATGCTCATATTCTGGCTGTAAGAAAATATCTCTTACTGTAAATCCATCTGTCCATTCGAGGTCAAAGACATTTTCTTTATCCTGAATATAGGATGCAAGTCGTTCAATACCATATGTGATTTCTACCGAAACTGGCTTACAATCAAGTCCACCAACTTGTTGGAAATAAGTAAATTGCGTAATTTCCATCCCATCAAGCCAGACTTCCCAGCCTAAGCCAGCACAACCTAGCGATGGATTTTCCCAGTTATCTTCCACAAAACGTATATCATGTTCGAGTGGATTAATCCCTAATTTCTTAAGTGATTCTAAATACAACTCTTGAATATTATCTGGAGATGGCTTCATAATCACTTGGAATTGATGATGCTGATAAAGACGGTTAGGGTTTTCCCCATAACGGCCATCAGCAGGACGTCGGGATGGCTCGACATATGCGACATTCCACGGTTCCGGTCCGATTGCTCTTAAGAAAGTATAAGGACTCATCGTCCCTGCTCCTTTTTCAACATCATACGCTTGCATTAAAATACAACCCTGTTCTGACCAATGCTTCTGCAAAGTTAAAATCATGTTCTGAATATTCATTTGGCACCTACCTTAAACAATTATTTATTCCTTTTCTCAACTATTAAAAAAACAAAAAACTCCCGTCTCTATGCCGTTAAGCATAGGGACGAGAGTATACCCGCGGTTCCACCCTATTTGCTGTCTTTTGAAAGCTCTAATGCTAGAATAGCTAACAATAAATATTTCAAAAACAGCCAACTTTTTTGGAAAAATAACTACTGTTGCTCAAGAGCGCCTTCCTTTTACTATCTATTCCCTAGCTTCCACTATCCTAGGTTCGCTTATTATAGAGGGAGTAAAGTACTATTCTCCATCACTGCAACTATTTTATTTAATATGAATAATAACGAAAACACTCTTAATTGTCAAATCGTTTTAAAAAAGCTCTCCGAATTTACCCATTTGATTTAAAAATTTCTTTGTTTTTAAATTCAAACCTGAATACTCATCATAGTAGGTAGAGATGACTTTCTTTAGTTCCGCCTTTGTCTCAGGCTTTACTGAAATATTGCCTAATCTAGACAAATCTAAATAATAAAAAAGCCGCAATAATTTTACAGTAGCTGGCGCTATTTTCAGATGGTACGGATCTTTTTCTAGACAACGATGACAAAGAAGGCCGCCTTCGCGAATAGAAAATGAAAAATGTCCCTCGGTATTTCCACACACTGTACATTGGTTTAATGTTGGATAAAGACCAAGGGGGTTCAACATCTTCATTTCAAAAATATTCACGAGGATTTCGGCATCATAGCCTTCGTTAATTAAATTTAATGATTGGTATACTAACTCAAATAAAAAAGGATTGGGTTTCCTGTCATCGGTCGTCTTGTCGGTTAAATCAACAATATAACTTGCATAAGCAGTAAGAAATATATCCTCCCTTATCGCGCGAAATGTAGAAATGATTTCTCCCTGTTGCAGAGTCCCTAATCCACTACTTCTATGCACTAAAAAATAACCATATGTAAAAAGTTGGGTGACAGCAGAGAGCCGACTATTCGGCTTTTTGGCACCACGAGCCATCACACCAACTTTTCCCCATTCACGGGTATAGATCGTTACAATTTTATTCGTTTCACCATAGTTCGTTGCTCTAATGATAATGCCCTCAATTTTTTCTAAGTTCATTGTCACCATCCCTATATGGAGACAAACCTATGAGATGGGAAAGTCTATTTCTGCAAGTTCTGCGTCCTGATTTCCGGGTAAATCTTGAGTTTCCTTTTCTAACTCCTTAAAGAGAAGATATGTGTCAATATTACCTGTCTGTGAAAAAACTCTCCAGGTAAAATCCATCATCGAAAACCCCACCTTTCCGTTTTTCAACGCATTTTCTTAATCCCAAATCCTTGTTTCTATCATAGCCTGTCTTTTTGATTTCATAAGAGAAAAATATTGTTAGTTTAAATCATACATAATTTTCATTTTTCCATAATACCTTAGATAGTGCGGGACAGATTGCAGCCTTATGCATGTCGCCCTTGGTAAGCCGCTTACGCTTTGTCTAGCTTCAGCGACTAGGGGCTCTTGGGTCTAAGTCAATCCATCAAGAAGGTTTAAGAACGACCTTCTCGCTGGCTCGCCTTATGCTTGTCGCCCCTGGGCAAGTCGCTTACGCTTTTCTTTTAATACTCATCGTCCCGAAAGCCGAAATCACGGAGATTGGACATTTTGTTGCGCCAATCCTTTTGTACCTTTACCCACAGTTCAAGAAATACTTTAGAGCCTAGGAGATTTTCGATATCAAGACGTGCTCGTTGACCAATCTCCTTTAACATCTTACCTTGCTTACCAATAACAATTCCTTTTTGCGAATCCCGTTCTACAATGATCGTCGCCATCACATGAACAATATCCTTATCTTCTTTTCTCTCCATTTTGTCAATTAAGACAGCAAGAGAATGAGGTATTTCTTCTCTTGTTAAATGTAGTGCTTTTTCCCGTATAAGCTCAGATACGATAAACCGTTCTGGGTGATCAGTCACTTGATCTGCTGGATAATATTGTGGACCTTCAGGAATATATTTTTTTATCTGCTCGAGAAGCGAGTCGACATTATTTCCTTCTAGGGCAGAGATTGGAATAATTTCACTGAAATCATACTTTTCCTTGTATGAATCTATTATCGTTAGTAGTTCGTCGGGATGAATTTGGTCAATTTTATTAATAACGAGAAAAATCGGAGTGGTGATGGATTGGAACTTTTCGAGAATGAATTCTTCCCCACGACCATATCCCTCTTCTGCATTGACCATAAAGAGAATGATGTCCACTTCTTTAAGTGTATTCTGTGCAACTTTCATCATAAAATCGCCAAGTTTATGTTTCGGTTTATGAATCCCTGGAGTATCGATAAAAATAAACTGTGCATCGTCTGTTGTCAAAACGCCTTGCACTTTATTCCTAGTTGTTTGTGGCTTATCACTCATAATAGCGATTTTTTGTCCTATTACTCGGTTTAAAAATGTTGATTTCCCCACATTTGGTCTTCCGATAATAGATATAAATCCTGATTTAAATCCTTGTTGAGTCAAATTATTCATGTAAATCCTCCGGTGAAAAAGCACCAGGCAATAGCTCTTCTACTGTTAATTCCTGGATGTCTCCTTTTAAATTTGTTAAGTATATTTTCATTTCCTTCGGCGCTAATTCTGAAATGACTTGGCGGCAAGCTCCACATGGTGGAACAGGACGATTTGTATCGGCAACTACAGCCATAGCTGTGAAGTTTTTTATTCCTTCAGAATATGCTTTAAAAAGTGCCGTTCTTTCAGCACAATTACACATGCTATATGCTGCATTCTCAATATTGCAGCCTTGAATTATTTGTCCATCAGCTGTTAAAAGTGCCGCTCCAACTTTAAATTTTGAATAGGGTACATATGCTTTATCTCTTGCCATTTTCGCTTCTGAGATTAATTTTTCTACATCCACTAATTTTGTCTTCCTTTCCTGTTAAAACGGTGTAACTGATTTTATTTTACACCATTTTGTTCACGATTTCATTGTTTGTTATGAAAAAGTAATAAAAATTTTAAATTTTCCAAAAATATTTTTATATTTTCTTTGGTGTTGTTATTCTACCTAATTTTAGAAATGATTTCAATTTCATAAATAAAATGAGACAAAAGTCCATGAAAAAACTGCCCAAAAATAAAGGGCAGTTAGACAAAGAGCTGGATGCTCAAAATTTTAGGCAGAAAAATAATCAAACCAATAATTACACACATAATTGCGTACACTAAAACAGCACCAGCGGCCATATCCTTTGCCGCCTTTGCGAGTAAATGGTAATCCGCTGTAACAAGGTCCACGATTCTCTCTATCGCTGAATTAATCAATTCCAGAGCTAACATCCCGCCAATTGCAATTAGTACAAATATCCATTCAATTGTAGATAAAGGAAGCCATGCACCTGCCAATATGACAAAAATCGAAATAACCAAATGAATTCTCATATTTCTTTCAGTCATAATCGCAGCTTTAATGCCGGCAAATGCATAGCCGAATGATTTTAATAATGGATGCTTCTTAACGTTTGAGTCCGAACGCATCTAATATATCCTTTTGTCTTGAAAACATTTCCTTTTCATCTTCTGGGGTCATATGATCATAACCAAGAAGATGAAGAAAACCATGTACAGCAAGAAATCCTAATTCCCTCATTACGGAATGTCCATATTCCTCAGCCTGTTCCTTAGCTCTTGTAACTGAAATGATAATATCGCCTAGGACTCTTGGCATTTCGGCACCTACCACCGTTATTTCCCCTTCACCTAATTCCTCCATGGCAAATGAAATTACATCTGTTGCACTATCTTTATTACGATATTCTTTATTAATTTCTCTAATTTTTTCATTGTTAACGAAAGTAAGGGAAACCTCGCTGCCTTCTTCAATCTCTTCCATCTTTGCGGCAAAATTAAGAAGCTCGACAATATATGATGTTTCCTTCTCTGATAACTCACTTGTTTCATCTACTAAGTCAATTTCTAATCTCATGCATGCTTCACCTTCTGTTTTGTCATCTCGGGATACTCAATGCGTGAATGAAAAATTCCATTTAAGGTTTCACACAAAGAGTTCGCTACTATTTCCAATTCCTTTAACGTTAAGTCACATTCATTTAACTGTTCATCCTGTAAGCGGTCAGCAATAATATTCCGAACTAAACTTTCTATTTGTTCAGGTGTTGGATGATTCATCGACCGAACAGCTGCTTCAACACTGTCAGCGATACCAATCACAGCGGCCTCTTTTGTTTGTGCTTTCGGACCAGGATAGCGGTAGTCTTCTTCTTTTACCTCAGAGTCATTTTGCTTTGCTTTATGATAGAAAAATTTTAATAAGGTTGTTCCATGATGCTGCTCAGCAATATCAATGATTTCTTTCGGCATTTTATGCTTTCTTAACAGCTCTGCACCATCTGTCGCATGGGCAATGATAATATTCTTACTTGTTTGTGGCGGTAGCCGATCGTGAGGGTTTTCAATATTCATTTGATTTTCAATAAAGAACTGTGGACGCTTTGTTTTACCAATATCATGGTAATAACAACCTACTCTTGCCAATAAGCCGTCCGCTCCAATCGCTTCACAAGCAGATTCAGATAAATTGGCAACCATGACACTATGGTGGTAGGTTCCAGGAGCCTCCGTTAGAATTTTGCGTAGCAATGGATGATTAGGACTTGATAGCTCAATTAACCTCATTGTAGAAAGAATCCCAAAGCCAGCTTCGAAAAATGGCAGCATACCAATTGCAAGCACGGCAGATGAAATACCAGATGCAAAGCCCGTAACAAAATAAAATGCATATTCTAGCCCATCATATTGCCCATTGCTTAAGAAAAGAAGGGAAAAAATAACAATGATGTTTACACCCGCTACATATGTTCCTGCCTGAAATATTTTAGTACGAAGATTTTGTTTTGTTAAGAATATTACTCCCGCTAAACCACTGCAAAGAATATAAATCCCAGCAGAAACATGAAAGGTACCCGTTACCCCTTCGTTAAAAATAATACTACCGCATATGGCCATAATAATGGTAAATAAAACAGCCATTTTCTCATCAATAAGAATTTTTATCAGCATGGCACCCATTGCTGCTGGAAAGATGTAGATAATCTCTGAATATTTAAATTCATGTAAAAAGCTAGTTCCTTTCATAATTAATATTGATAAACTGAAAATAATACTATACATCAATAAATAATTATGTTTAACCTCAGATTTTTCATTTACTTCATAAAAATAATAATATAGGGCAGCAAGAATAATCAATATGATTAAAGCAAGCCCGGCAAAAGGTTGAATCGAGTTCTCATTATCGAGTAAACCAATTAATTCTAACTGCCTGTACACATCTCTGCTAATCAATTGCTGTTCCTCAACAATTATTTGGCCTTGTAGAATTCTAACAGGCTCTACACTCTCCACTGCCTGCTGTCGGCGTTCATCAGTTGCAGCGGGATCATAAAACTCATTTTGATAAATAGCATATCTTCCAAGCTCTATAGCAGCATCCTTTAAATTTTTGTTGTTTAAACTAGCAAATTTTAATTCTTCCTCTAGTCGCTTTTTAGCGTTTTCTACTTGATCAGCTGGTATTCGCTTACTCATGACATTGTTAATAGCTGTAACGGTTAAATCCTTTGCAATAGAAAGCTCGCTTTTGGAGGCTTGAATTAAGGCTGTTAACGTTCGATCAGATATATCCACCGTTATATCCTTCGTTAGTTTCTCCTTCATTCGCGAAAGTTTTTCAGCAGCCGTTGGTTCTTGCTTTTCCACTATTGCTTTATTTTCAATATCTTCTTCATCTGCAATAGCCTTTTTCTTTTCTTCTAGCTCAAGTTTAATTTCTTCATTCACTTCTGTTGCAGAATCGAAAATAGAAGTGATCAAGTCTACCCGATTTTGGGTAATTTCCTTTTTCACTACATATACATCCTGAACCTGATCAGCAGCTTCTTTTTTCTTCTTTTCCGTACTTGCTTTATCTTCAACAGTGATAGGAGACCTAATCGTCTGTTCAGCAATTGAAAATAATTGTAAGTCCAATTTTTCTGGCTTTACATTACTAAACATAGCTGAATACATTACAGCACCAAGAAGGACAAATAATAGTACTTTAAAAAAAGTAACTTCTAATAACCCTTTAATTTTTGATAAATAATGCTGGAGTTTTTCCATTTTTACCCCTCCTATCTTAGCTATTTCCATTGCCAGATAAGCTTAATATTAGATATGTAAAATCATAACAGTTTTTTCGTTTAGTTGCATCCTTATTGAGCGGATTTACTTTAAAGCAAAAAACCGTTCGGAAAAAAATCGCCGACGGTTTTAAACATTATCAGATAGGAGTGGGAATGCCTCAGCTTTTCTTGTCTAGCTTCGGCAGCTAGGGGCTCGAGGTCTTAATCCAATCCGTCAAGTTGGTTAAAGAACAACCAACTAGCCGGCTCGTCTTAAGCTTGTCGCCCCTGAGCAAGCTGCCTCAGCTTTTCTATTCATGCTTTCCATATGCATGGATGATTTTTGCAACAAGCGGATGACGAACGACATCACTTTCTTCAAGATGGATGAAAGTAATCCCCTTCACATTCTCTAGGATTTCTTCTGCAACGATAAGACCAGATTTTGCTCCTTTAGGAAGGTCAACCTGTGTTTTATCACCAGTTATGACCATTTTCGAGTTAAAGCCCAGTCGGGTTAAAAACATTTTCATTTGCGCATGAGTGGTATTCTGTGCCTCATCCAAAATGACAAATGCATCATCTAGCGTTCTTCCCCTCATATAAGCTAATGGCGCAATCTCAATTGTCCCTCTGTCAATCAGCCTTTGTGTATGCTCTGCTCCAAAAATGTCATGTAATGCATCATATAAAGGTCTTAAATATGGGTCCACCTTTTCTTTTAAATCTCCTGGTAAAAAACCAAGGCTTTCACCCGCTTCAACAGCCGGTCGAGTTAGAATGATTCGTTTAACCTTCCCGTTTTTTAAAGCGGACACAGCCATGACAACTGCTAAATAGGTTTTCCCAGTTCCAGCAGGACCGATTCCGAAAACAAGATCATTCTTCCTTATCGCGCGGATATAATGACTTTGTCCAATTGTTTTGACTCTAATAGCTTTTCCTACTGCATTTTTCGTTATTTCCTCTTCATACAAATCACCAAAATAGTCTAATGTTCCCTTTTTTGCCAATTGTACTGCATAGATTACATCTCTTTGGCCAATATTAATACCCTTTTTAATGACACGCAGTAATTCCGCTAACACATTGCTAACCATTTCGACTTGTTCAGGCTCCCCAGAAACAAAAACGGATTCACCGCGTGTAATAATTGAAACATTTAATTCTTGCTCGATTATTTTTATATGTGCATCGCCATTCCCTAGTAAAGCAATTGCCTCATTTGGATTGTCTAGTTGTACGTTCATTGTTTTTAGTTCTTCTGTCATTCTGTATCTCCTTGAATAATTGGTTGTCCTATTGCAATATTTTCGATTATCTGGAAATGTATTGATATTTTTACTTTACCATTGTCTACTGACTTGTGTAAAACCTTTTCACCCTTTATCTTATCATTTTCAGACAATAAGTTTTTTATATCATTCCGTGCCATTATTTTTGCAACCTCAAAAGCTTCTGTGTTCGAATAAACTTTTGATACTTCTTCACTTTCTCTTATTGTTTCTTTTACATAACTAATTGGCAGCTCCCATTTTAAAAATCGGAAATCCCTTTCATCTGTATCCGTTTTATACGCTTGATAGTCCATTTTTTCAAAGCCCCAAATACGAATAGGTAATTCCCCAATCTTGACATAATACTTACGATTTTCATTCCCCGTAAAAACTTGAAGCGTGCTCTTTAATGGTAAAGTGACATCTGTTTTATACCATGTCTCTCCATATACTTCTCCTTTAGCAGGAACGATTTTCGTTCGTTCTCCCTCACCGATTACCCCTGATACTAATAACTGACCTGGTTTCACATGATCATGTACATTGACTAGAGGCTTACCATCTTCAACGAACATATCAACAATAACAGCCTTCTTCTTCGCTACTAAATGCCTTGGACTTAGATATTCTGGTTTTTCCGGCTCTGTTTTTTCGACGACTTGAAGATGATAGGTTGTCCCTTTTAGTTCCACCCCAACCCATGTGATAGCATTAACATTATCCGTTAGCTTCCGTTGAATCGCTTCAGGTTTATCGATGAAAAATTGTAGCTTTCCTTTTTTAACACCGATTGTATTTAATTCTTTGCGAATTTTATGCTCTGTTGCCGGGTCTGCCCCTGTAACCTCAATCCCCCAAACCATATTGGACAAAAGAAAAATCACTGTTAGAAAAAGAATCGCTCCAGCAATAAAACCACTGTTTTTTAACATTTTTTTCAGAAAAAATGGCAAGCCTGTCCGCTTTAAAAATTCAATTTTGCAATTGGTTTTGCGAACAATTAAGCGCATTTTTTTTACATCGTTAAGCTTCATTTTAAACGTAATGGCATCATTTCCATGTTTTTTTACATCCCAAATATGGATTTGCTCTCTTGTTAGCATATTAATAAACCGTTCTATTCCTAGACCCCTTGCTTTTACGGTAACGATTCCACTAAATAATACAACCCATTGATTCTTCATTTCCTTCCCCCTGATTCATTCCGCAATATATATTACTTGATCAATTTTTCCTTCAAGTAAAATCTCTTCGGGCAAAATCGTCTTTATAACGAATGCCTTTCCTTTGATTAATAACTGCCCTTGTTTCAGTAATAGTCTTAATTCGTTATCTGAAAAGGAGAGTAGTCCTCGGTGGTTCTCGATATAGATGTGGATTTGTCCAATCATTGTAATACGGGGTAAGTCCATCATGACGTCTGGAGGAAGTTCTAGATTATTTGTCATCCACTTTCGGATGAAATGCCCAAGCTTTTTTGCCATAAAAAAGAACCCCCTTTCATCTCATATGTATGAAATAAAAGGGGGTTCTAGCACATGATTTTCAACTTTTCCTTTTTAACGACCTATGTGGGTTAAGCGCCCTAGGAGGTCCCAAAATTTCAGCCCATACAACACCATCAATTATCTTTTGCTTTTCAATAGAATAGCTGTGTTGTGAAGCAATCGTTTTTTCCTCAACAACCACTTTCTTTTCAACTGGTTGTTCTACTTTTATATAGACTGGCTGAGGTTGCTTTTCGATTGGAGAGCTGTGGTTTGTTGCTTGTCTCCTCGTTGATTCAGCAATCTGTCGCTTTTCCATATATTCCTTTTCAAGCCGATCCGCCATTTCTTTTGCCATTTGCTCGAGCCTACTTCTCGGAGAATTTACTTTTCGACTCTCATTTGGCTTAGGTTGAATTTGCTGTTCGCTAGTTCTAGCTTCAGGACGAGCGTTTTTCTGCTGTTGATTACTATTACTAGCCTTTGATTTATTGAAAAATGACGCAATAGCCCACAATATTGCAATAAGAAATATAGGGTTTTCGAACAATATTTCCAAGAGAGATTCACTCCCTTCATAGTTTAAGTACTACGGTCCGTTAGCTATTCTTCGGTCCTGGATTATGATCATCATTTAGTTTCCCAATTGAATCTCTCATATCCGTGTCAGCCGTAATATTTTTGATATTCATATAATCCATGACTCCAATATTTCCAGTGCGAAGTGCTTCTGCCATTGCTAGTGGAACTTGAGCTTCAGCCTCAACCACTTTTGCTTTCATTTCTTCTACTCTTGCCTTCATTTCTTGCTCAGATGCAACAGCCATAGCGCGGCGCTCTTCTGCTTTTGCTTGGGCAATCTTTTTATCTGCTTCAGCTTGTTCAGTTTGTAAGAAAGCACCGATGTTCTTACCGATATCAACATCCGCAATATCAATTGATAGAATTTCAAAAGCTGTCCCTGAATCTAGTCCTTTTGCAAGTACTGTGCGTGAAATCATATCTGGATTTTCAAGAACTTTTTTATGATTTTCAGAAGAACCGATCGTCGAAACAATCCCTTCACCAACACGCGCAACAACTGTTTCTTCACCAGCACCCCCAACAAGGCGCTCAATGTTTGCTCTAACAGTAATTCTTGCCTTTGCCTTTACTTCAATACCATCCATCGCCACACCTGCAATAAATGGAGTTTCAATAACGTTTGGATTAACACTCATTTGTACAGCTTCTAAAACGTCACGTCCTGCAAGATCAATTGCAGCACTGCGTTCAAATTTCAGTTCAATGTTAGCACGATGGGCAGCAATAAGTGCATTTACAACCCTGTCAACATTCCCTCCGGCTAAATAATGGCTCTCAAGCTGGTTTGTCGTAACATCTAATCCCGCTTTATGTGCTTTAATTAACGGATTAATGACACGACTTGGAATAACACGACGAAGCCTCATTCCAATTAGTGTGAAAATACTAACTTTTACACCTGCAGCTAATGCCGAAATCCACAGCATAACTGGTACAAACGTAAATAAGACACCTAAAAGAATTACTGCAAGAACGACAGCAATTAATACAAAAATAGTACCTGGATCTAACATTTCATTTCCTCCTTCAGCTACTTATTTATCTAATTTCCGGACCTCTCTTACTACAATACGAGAGCCTTCTGCTTTGACAACACGAACCCGCGCATCTTTTACAATGAAATCTCCCTCAGTAACGACATCAATCCGCTCATCCTCTATTACTACTGTTCCAGATGGGCGAAGATCTGTCAATGCATAACCTTCCAAACCAATTAGCTCTAGTCGATTCTTATTGGAGACATAACCATCTTCAGTCTTCGTCGAATCAGTTAATATGATTTTTTTAAATATACTCATTTTTTTACCAAACACCTTTATCATTATGATAGATACTAATATCGAAATACTAATAGCAATTAATATAGATATCCCCATATGAACAACATTATCTGTTGCTAAAAACAAACTTCCAAATATCGCTCCCAAGCCGAGTATTCCTGCAATTCCACCTGGGAGAAAAAACTCTGCAATGATTAAAGCTATTCCAACTAAGAAGAGAATGATAGTCTCATATCCTGCCAACCCAGCAACCAAATGCCCATAGAAGAAAAGTAACAGCGCCCCTAATCCCATAAATCCCGGAAGACCAAATCCTGGTGAGTACAATTCTAACACTAGACCTAAACTTCCAATTGATAATAGTATTGGAATAATAACCGGATGTGTAATAAAACGAGCTATCTTCTCTGCAAAGCTTTCCTCAATTGTTCGAATTTCTGCATTCGCATAGCCTTGTTTCGTTAATAAATCATCGAGGTTATTCACTGTTCCATTTGAATAGCCAACTTCGAAAGCGCTATCAGCACCTAGTGTTAGCAGTTTTCCTTTCGGTGCTCCGTAATCAGGTAAATCAACAGCTTCATCCGCCATAGCACGAGCATAAATAGGATTTCGTTTGTTTTGCTTTGCAGCCTCTTCCATTGCCGTAAACCAGTACGATTCAGCCTTTTTTCCTGCTGTTTCTCCTTGCTGGTTAATAATAGCAGCTGACCCCATTGTAGAGCCTGGAACCATATATATTTCGTCTGCATTTAAAGAAATATAGGCACCTGCTGAAAGTGCTTGTTTATTTATAAATGCAATTGTTTCTACATCAGTGGAGGAAATTAGCTTTCCAATTTTCCCCGCTGCATCAACTTCACCACCGGGTGTATCGACTTCAAAGATAATCGCTGATGCGCCATCTTCTTCTGCTGAATGAACGGCTCGGTTTAAAAACGCATACATTCCTTTTTCAACCGTTTCATTAATTGGGACAATATAAATAATTTCATTATCGGCATTACCATTGAAAGGAATCACCATTAAAATAAAAGCATACAAAAACGAAAAAATAATCAAGCCTCTTCTTAACTTCAAACCTTCCCCTCCCTTCAATTTTTCTCTCTCCTGCTATTACGTTTTCATATGGAAAAAGTTTCACTTCAATTGAAAAATTTATTAAAAAAGACCGAAAGCATAAGCCTCGGTCTTTTATAACAAAATTTGTTTTTAGGAAAGGTGTTGTTGTACAAGTTTATTTACAATTGCTCCATCTGCTTTTCCTTTAACTTTAGGCATAATGGCAGCCATTACTTTACCCATATCAGCTTTCGAATTAGCACCTGTTTCAGCAATCGTTTCTAACACAATGTTTGAAACTTCTTCTTCAGTCAGCTGTTTAGGCATATATAGCTCGACGAACTGAAGTTCCGTACGAACTTTTTCAACAAGATCTTCACGACCTGCTTTTTCAAATTCATGGAGGGAATCCTTGCGTTGTTTCACTTCGCGAGAGAGAATCGTTAGCTCCTGTTCTTCAGTAAGCTCAGCACCAAGCTTAATGGCTTCATTTTGGATAGAAGCTTTAATCATCCGAATAACAGTAAGTTTATCCTTTTCTTTATTCCTCATCGCTTGTTTCATATCATCATTTAAACGCTCGAGAAGACTCATGAAATCCACCCTCTCTTAAAACTTACGTTTTCTTGCAGCCTCAGACTTTTTCTTACGTTTTACACTAGGTTTTTCGTAGAATTCGCGCTTTCTAGCTTCTTGTATAGTACCTGACTTAGATACAGTACGTTTAAAGCGACGAAGAGCATCTTCAAGCGATTCGTTTTTACGAACGACGGTTTTAGACATTCTCTTTCCCTCCCTCCGAGCACAACACACATACACCAACATGGTTTTTCCCATGTACTTTGCAATTATAATATAATA
>JAEWIG010000166.1 GCA_023387295.1 Bacillota bacterium
TTTAGGTTGTGGAGGATTAATTGAACGGGCTTGCCGAAAAAATATCGAATTGAAAGTGATTATTGCAGCCGTAGGAAATATGAAACATCCTCATAACGACGCGATCATTACGAGAGATGTTAGGAAAAAAGAAGTTCAAGAAGCTCTAAATTACCTAGGTTGCTCTCAATTTGAAGTCATGTTCGATGATAAGGATTCGGAGCTTGACACAATACCGAAAAAAGAATTAGTAGGAAAACTTGATCAAATATTAACAGACTTTTCACCAACGATGGTATTTATTCCTCTACCAAGCTACCATCAAGATCATCAAGTACTTTTTGATGTATGTATTTCGGCACTCAGACCAAATCCATCTAAACAATATAAACTTATTGCGATGTATGAATACCCATTAATTGTTTGGCAGCATCGTTCGTTTTGGAATATCGGAGAAGCGTTTTTAGATATCTCCGACACAATCGATAAGAAAATAGCCGCATTTGAAAAACACAAATCGCAATTACGTTCAGCTAGTCATCTAATTTCACCACAAACGGTGAAAAAATGGGCAGAAATGCGCGGCTTAGAAGTTGGATATAAGTACGCAGAGAAATACTATATTTTGAAACTACTTATGAACTAGATTCTTATGACTATCATGCTTATAGGGGGATTACGATGAAGTGCGAAAGCTCTAATACTCAACAAAATGAACATTCTTTCATTCCACACAACCAGCTTACATTGGGAAAAGAAGAAGAAAATGCGGCTTTAGCAGTTATTCGGTCGGGCTGGTTAGCAAAAGGAATAGAGGTTGATAAATTCGAGGCGGAGTTTTGCGATTTTTTGGGATTGCCAATTGGACATGCTGTTGCTGTATCTAGCGGTACCGCAGCCTTATACTTAGCCCTTTGGTCGTTAAACGCCCAAAACAAATTCATCGCAATCCCTTCTTATGTGTGTTCAGCCTTAAAAAACTCCATAGCAATGGCAAACGGAAATGAAATAATAATCGATAGTAAAAATGAAAATCCAAACATAAACTTGAATCTCCTCGAAAACGCACAAGCAGACTTAGCAATTATTCCACATTTATACGGTATTCCACAACCAATTACCAACTTACCTAACAAAATAAATATAATAGAAGACTGCGCACAAGCTCTTGGTTCAAAAGTAAACAATGTCCATGCTGGCTTACAAGGGGACATCGGGATTTTCTCCTTTTATGCAACGAAATTGATTACTTCAGGTGGACAAGGAGGCATGATTGTCAGTCAAAACAAAGCGGTTATTAATCAAATTAAGGACTATCTTCTATTTGATAAAAGAGAGGATCAGAAATACCGCTTTAATTTTCAAATGACTGACATTCAAGCTGCCATTGGTAGAGTCCAATTAAGAAAACTCCCTCACTTAATAGAACGGCGTGAGGAAATTTTTCAAAGATATAAGAGAGCAGGACTCTCCTTATTGGATGCTCCCTCCGGAACTACTCCTGTTCGCTATCGGGCGATTGTTGTTTCTGAAAAACAGCTGGAGGTCATTCAAGCATTAAAAAAAAAAAACATTAATGCCGTTATCCCACTTAAGGCTTCTGAGTTATCTGGTGCAACCGATCAACTTTCACATGCATTTTCATGGACTCAAAAAACGATTTCTTTACCTATTTATCCGACCTTAACGAATGATGAAGTAGATAAAATAAGCGAGATTGTAATAAAAGCGCTCTCCATATGAGTAAAAGCCTCAAGATCGCTCTTGAGGCTTTTACTTAGATTATCATTATTAAACTTGTGGTTCATCACTTGATTTACGTTTTTCTTTAACCGTCTTAATAACGCCTTTTTCCTTTAGTTCCTTCGCTTTCCAATCTACCCATAGCTGTGCAGATAAGAAAATGGAGGAATAAACTCCACATACTGTACCTACTAATAAAGCAATTGAGAAATTACGGATCGATTCACTTCCAAAGATCAGTAATCCTAAAATAGCAATCACAACGGTTAAAACCGTGTTAATTGAACGTCCCATTACTTGACGTAATGCAGTATTAACAACATCTGCAATATCATCGACTGTTTTCAATCGCTTCTTCTTCTGCATGTTTTCCCGCATCCGGTCAAACGTAACGATAGTATCATTTATGGAATAACCAACGACTGTTAAAATGGCCGCAATAAAGGTAATATCTACTTCTAGCCTAAAGATACTAAAGAAAGCAATGACTAAGAATGCGTCATGGAGAAGGCCCAGCACAGCTGGAATAGCCATTTTCATTTCAAATCTTACAGATACATAGATGACAATTCCTATAGCTGCAATTCCTAATGCCTTTAATGCATTTATTGCTAACTCTCGTCCCACTGTTGGTGAAACGGTGCTGACATTCGGATCTGTTCCGAACTTTTCATGAAAATGAGCTTTTAAGCCAGCAATTTCATCCTTCGTTAGAACATCCTTTGTCCTTGCAACCCCTATCTCACTATTATTTCCTGAGATAACAATGTCATCTGTCTCAATC
>JAEWIG010000179.1 GCA_023387295.1 Bacillota bacterium
CCGCCAGCGTTCGTCCTGAGCCAGGATCAAACTCTCCAAAAAATTGTGAGTTGATTAGCTCATTGTGTCTTTTTACTAAAAGACTAAAAACGTTGACGTTATTGTTCGTTCAGTTTTCAAAGAGCAAGACAACTGATTTCATCACTTCATGAATAAACTTCTTCGAATTTCTTCGTGTAGTCTTGCGACGAGCTGAGGAGTTACTTCCTCGAATAACCTACGGCGCAGGAGCAAAGTTTCCGTTCAATCCGCAATCAAGTTTCAGTAGTTTTTAATTTCATCGTCACTCGGAAGCGACTTTTTAAATATACCATTTCAACTTTCTACTGTCAACAACTTTTTCAACTTTCATTTTGAAAGATTACTAAGTTGTTGTTGACGACTTTTAATATATTATCACCGTATAATCTTAATGTCAACATTTTTTAAACAAAAGTTAGGACAGCTTTTCTACTTAAGCTGCCCATAACTATCAAAATTAAATAACCCATGTTTGTACTGCTACTAACGCAAACAAACCAGGTATTCCTAAGAAGCCAGATACAGCTGCAGTTACAAAATTTATGGGTACATGGATACCAAACTGATTACCGAATGCATTTAGGAAAAATAAAAAAAGAGCACCAATAAGTAATTTTATTACACCTTGTCCGACAAATCTAAGTGGTTTTACAGGTGCACCAATAAATAGGAGGAGCAAGATTAATCCTCCTAAAATAGAGATTACGAAAACTGGTTCCAAATAAAAAATCCTCCTCTCAGGAAACTTGTACTATTAATTTATGAAACAACAGTACAAAAAATACCTATAGAGGAAGGATTGTTAGTTTGAATTATTTACGAATACTTATTTTTCTCTTCTTCACTTCTTTAAATAGAAAAAAGTACTTAGCTTCAGCCATCTTTGCCTGATACACTGCTTCAGACGAAGGTTCAAAGCTTCTTTCTATTAACTGCTTTTGATTAATCCATGTATCCTTTAATTCATTTGCTTTTTCTAAAAGCTTCTCATCAAACTCTTTTCGAAGCCAGCCCTTCTTTCGAAATAGCATGAACGTAAGCCTCCATCTAATTCAAATTCACCATAGCAAAAGTTAAATTTCTCTTCTTCCTTCTAGCGCTTTAGAAAGGGTTACTTCATCAGCGTATTCTAAATCGCCACCAACTGGAAGTCCGTGTGCAATACGTGTTGCTTTAATACCTGACGGCTTTAAAAGGCGCGAAATATACATCGCCGTTGCTTCTCCCTCAATATTAGGGTTGGTAGCAAGGATCACCTCTTGAACCTCGTCGTTTTGTAATCTCTTTAATAAGTTGGGGATATTAATATCTTCAGGCCCAATCCCATCCATAGGTGATATCGCGCCTTGTAGAACATGATAAAGCCCATGAAACTCCTTCATTTTTTCCATTGCGATTACATCTTTAGGATCTTGAACAACACAAATGACTGTTCGATCTCTTCTTTGATCCTCACAGATGTAACACGGATCTTGATCAGTAATATGGCCACAAACTGAACAGTATGTTAAGTTTCTTTTTGCATTAACTAATGCCTTTGCAAAGTCAAGGACGGTATCTTCTTTCATACTTAATATAAAAAAAGCCAGACGAGCGGCCGTTTTCGGGCCGATACCTGGCAGTTTCATAAAGCTATCAATAAGCTTTGATATCGGTTCAGGGTAGTGCATTTATTTTTCCTCCTATCAAATTCGCCTTAGCAAATTTGTGCCCATCTTTTCATTAGGCAAGTCTGTTAAAGTGAACTTTACTTAAAACATTCCTGGAAGATTCATCCCTTTTGTAAACTGACCCATCGTACTATTTGACAACTCATCTGCTTTTTTCAATGCGTCATTTGTTGCTGCAAGGACAAGGTCTTGAAGCATTTCGATATCTTCAGGATCTACAACCTCTTCCTTAATGATTACATCTAACACTTCTTTATGACCTGAAACGATTACTGTAACCATTCCACCGCCAGCTGAGCCTTCAATTCTTTCTTCGCCGAGCTTTTCCTGAGCCTCAACCATCTTTTTTTGCATTTTTTGCATTTGCTTCATCATATTTTGCATATTTCCCATTCCGCCACGCATAATATTATTCCTCCTATTTTTTATTAAATTCGCCTTATTAAGTTACTCTTTTATTTCAATTAATTGATCACCGAATAATTTTCTAGCTTCGGCTATTAATGGTTCTTCCTCTTTTGTACCTAACTGACCATCATGATCATCAGTTCGCTGGTTTTGTAAAAAACCCTCTCTTACATTCTGCCATTGATCATCTGGAATCCCAATAATCTGCATCCGTTTCCCAAACATCTCACTTAGCATATTAGAGAACGAGTCAACAAATTTGGCATTATCCATTGCCATCTGACAATGAATTTCGTGCTTAAATCTTATGATTACTGAGTTTGTCGAGGCAGCAACTGGCTCTGCTTCATTTAATAAAGCAGCATGAGAAGGGATAAGACGTTCTCGAATTTCTCCCCAACGACTCTTTATTGAAATTAATTCAGGTTTTGTTGCTTGCTTTAAAATTTCATTCACTTTACCGATAGGTGCTTGAAAAGATTTACGGGAACTTCGTTGCTGTTTCTTTGGAATATCTGGCTGTGTCTCATCTTGAACAGAAAATCCTCGTCTCTTTAAATCCGCTAATTCCCGTTCCAGAAAGTCAATTTTTTGAAGTAACGGCTGAAAATCACTTGAGTTTACTTGGTTTCCTTTTCCTTCAAGCTGGCATAGCTTAATAATTGCTACCTCAAGGAAAATTCGCGGATGATTCGTCCACCGCATTTCTTGTTGGGCTTTATTCAATACTTCAATTAATTCATAAATCTCTTCTGAAACCAATCTGTTTGCTAATAAAAGAAATTCGTCATCAAGAAGAACTCTTTCTAATGATTCCTCTAAACGCGGAGCTGCCTTATAAAGTAGCATGTCACGATAATAGAATATAAAATCCTCAATAAACCTCGAAGGATCTTTACCTTGAAAGAGCAATTCTTCTAAATATTCCAAAGCCATCGCAGCATCTTTTTCTAGTACAGCTGTTGCTAATTTAGTCAAAAACCCTTGAGAGACAGCGCCAGTAACCGTTAAGGCATCTTCAATGGTTACTCGGTCTTGGCTAAAAGAAATAGCTTGATCCAGAAGGCTTAACGCATCACGCATTCCACCTTCAGCCGCTCTTGCAATAATATGTAATGCCTGTTCGTCACAATCAACACCGGTCTCCCCAACAATGAGCTTCATTCTTCCAACGATATCCTTTGCCGTAATTCGTTTAAAATCGAATCGCTGACACCTTGAAATAATCGTTAAAGGAATCTTATGAGGCTCTGTTGTTGCTAAAATAAAGATAACATGTTTCGGTGGTTCTTCAAGTGTTTTTAACAGGGCATTAAAGGCACCAATTGAAAGCATATGCACTTCATCAACAATATAGACTTTATACTTCACAGAGTTCGGTGCATATTTCACTTTATCGCGAATATCTCTAATTTCTTCAACACCGTTGTTTGAGGCTGCATCAATTTCAATAACATCTGAGATCGATCCATCTGTTATCCCTTTGCATGAAGGGCATTCGTTACATGGCTCATTTATGGGTGAGCGTTCACAGTTAACAGCTTTGGCTAGAATCTTCGCAGCACTCGTTTTTCCGGTTCCACGGGGACCGGAAAATAAATAAGCATGAGAGATTTTTTGTTGAAGCAGGGCGTTCTGCAATGTCTTTGTTACATGCTCCTGTCCTACAACATCGATAAAGCTTTGTGGACGCCAAACACGGTATAAAGCTTGATAGCTCATTGACACGCCCCCTTCCGATAAATTCTCTTTAACCATTATACCTTATCCATTTTCACTTTTACAAAACAAATAGCGCTCGATCTGGATATAGCTTTATCCATTCAAAAAATGGATTAATCAACAATGCGATTTTATCATAAATAAAATAAAAAACTCATCCCGACACGAGATGAGTTCTAATATGAAAGGTAAACTGCCGTGCACCTTCCTTCGACTGACGCCCATAAGCGTTACTTAAGCAGTTAGCTCGGCCCAGGCAACCCTGCGGCACATAGGATGGTCCACTTAATGCTGCTTCCTTCCGGACCTGACATGGTTCATGGATTCCCATTGCGCAGGACCCAGACGTCAACACCACTTACTTAAGGCAGACCCTACAGGACACCAGCCTCAGGAAGGGATTCAGTCTCGCTAGAGCGGATTGCGAGTACAGGGCACCGCTACCTCCCCACCTAGCACGGCAAAATTGAAACCATATTTAGTTGCGTCAAATTGTGACGCATCTATAAGTATACTCATAGTCCTCGTAAAAATCAATTCCTATTCATTGTCAATTCCTGTATTTTTCGCCAATAGCTCTTTTGCTAATACTTTCTCTTTCTTTTTTCTTTCTCGTAAATTCTTAAAAAAAGCGGATAAAAGTTCCCCACATTCTTTATCAAGGACCCCTGCTATAACCTCACTATTATGATTAAACCGCTCATCCTGAAGAAGGTTCATTAATGTCCCCGCACAGCCGCCCTTAGGATCCTTTGCCCCATACACAACCCGCTTAATGCGAGAAAGGATAATGGCGCCTGAACACATAGGACACGGCTCAAGAGTTACAAAAAGCTCGGTATCCTCTAACCTCCATGTCCCTAGCCGCTTACAGGCTTGGTCAATAGCAAGTAGCTCAGCATGGGCAGTTGCCTTTTGCTCCGATTCTCGTAAGTTATGTGCTCGTGCTATTATTTCTCCGTTATAGACAATGACAGCACCAATCGGAACCTCATTTATGGCTTCTGCTTTTTTTGCTTCATTTATAGCCTCAAGCATATATTTTTTATCTGATTGTTCAGTTTCTAATACCATTTCCTTCATTCCCCTTAGTATTTCCTTACATCAAAAATGCTGAATAAAGCTAATTATATCATTACTTCCTTTACCCTTTCATAAAATGGTTGAAAGTAATCTATTTACTAAAGGAGGTTTTCATTTGCAAATTCATGTTGTTCAACAGAATCAATCTTTAACTGGAATCTCACAAGCCTACGGGACTACTGCCCAGGACCTTGTGAAGGCTAATGAAATTCCAAATCCAAATAATCTAGTAATCGGACAGGCGCTAGTCATTCCGATTATCGGTCAATTTTATTGGGTACAAAGCGGAGATAGTCTTTATTCTATTTCAAGGAAATTCGGTATTTCCTCTCAAGAGCTTGCAGCAGTTAATCGTATTTCCGTTAATCAGCCACTTCAAATTGGTTTTAGGCTATATATTCCGCCACGTCCAAAACAAAAAGCAGAATTTAATGCTTACGTAGAACCTAGAGGAACGACCGTTGCCCCTAATTTAGAAGCTAGCGCTAGAGATGCAGCACCATACTTAACTTACTTAGCTCCTTTTAGCTTTCAAGCTCTTCGTGACGGTTCATTAAAAGAGCCGCTTTTAAATCAATTCCCAAGCATAGCACAAGCAAACAATAATGTATTGATGATGGTTATTACCAACCAAGAGAATGATCAATTCAGTGCCGAACTCGGCCAAATTCTTTTAAATGATATGGCTATTCAGGATAAATTTCTCGACAATATTATCAAAACAGCGAAGAAATATGGCTTCAAGGATATTCATTTTGACTTCGAATTTTTACGTCCTGAAGACCGTGAAGCCTATAATCGTTTTCTTAGAAAAGCCAAAGCACGGATTAAGCAAGAAGGTTGGTTTATTTCAACTGCATTAGCCCCAAAAACAAGCGCTACTCAACAAGGTGCATGGTATGAAGCACACGATTATAAAGCACACGGAGAAATTGTCGATTTCGTTGTCATTATGACTTATGAATGGGGCTATAGCGGTGGCCCAGCCATGGCTGTTTCACCCATTGGCCCTGTCAGACAAGTTTTGGAATACGCGCTTACAGAAATGCCAGCCTCAAAAATTTTAATGGGACAAAATTTATATGGTTATGATTGGACTTTGCCTTTTGTTCAAGGTACTACCGCTAGAGCCATTAGTCCTCAGCAAGCCATAGAGATCGCCGCAACGAATAATGTTCCTATTCAGTATGACCAGAAGGCACAAGCTCCATTCTTTACTTATACAGACAATGAAGGGAAGAAGCATGAGGTTTGGTTTGAGGATGCTCGCTCCATACAAGCTAAATTCAATTTAATTAAAGAGCTAAAGCTCAGAGGAATGAGCTATTGGAAGCTTGGTCTTTCCTTCCCGCAAAACTGGTTACTAATTGTTGATAATTTTAATGTTGTAAAGAGAGCATAGTCGATCTTTATAAGGTTTAAGTTGAACAATAAAGGAGCTCCCTAGTAAAGGGCAGCTCCTTTATTTTGCTTTTTCTAGAATTAATTCCATATCTCTGCCACCTCATAGTATGGTAAAATAACTGTTGCTTTAATCATTTAATAATAGTGATATTTTTTAGTAAGCAAAGGTAGGAGGACAACTATGGGGGAAACACCTTTTATTACTGTAGAGGGACCAATTGGCATTGGAAAAACATCTCTAGCAAAAGCGATTGCTGACCATTTTCAATACGAGCTTTTAAAGGAAATTGTCGATGAAAATCCATTCTTAGGAAAATTCTATGAAAACATTGAAGAATGGAGCTTTCAAACAGAAATGTTTTTCCTCTGCAACCGCTATAAGCAGCTTGGAGATATAAGCGAGCATTTTTTATTGAAAAATAAACCTGTTGTCGCAGATTATCATATATTTAAAAATTTAATTTTCGCTCAACGCTCATTAAACACAAGGGAATTCGAAAAATATGTAAAAATTTATGATATTTTAACGAGTGATTTTCCGAAGCCGAATATTATCATTTATTTAAATGCGAGCCTCGAAACCCTGTTAAAAAGAATCGAGCTTAGAGGGCGTGAAATTGAAAAAAATATGAGCCCCATCTATTTAGAGCAATTATCCATTGATTATGAAAATGCCTTTAACAAGTTCGAGAAGCAGCATCCCGATATTCCTATCCTTCGATTCAACGGGGATGATTTAGATTTTGTTAAAAATCACAATGATCTTCAACATATCCTTGACACATTGGCTACACATTTAAAAAAGAGGAGCATTCAATCATGAATTTAAGAGATAAATACGGAATTCCTTCAAATGCTGTCATAACGATTGCAGGTACAGTCGGGGTAGGAAAATCAACGATGACGACTGCCCTTGCAAAAGCACTTAATTTCCATACTTCATTTGAAAAAGTAGATACAAATCCCTATTTAGATAAATTTTATCATGACTTTGAGCGCTGGAGCTTTCATTTACAAATTTACTTCTTAGCTGAACGTTACAAGGAGCAAAAGCGAATTTTTGAATATGGTGGAGGATTTATTCAAGATCGTTCCATTTATGAGGACACAGGGATTTTTGCGAAAATGCATTATGAAAAAGGAACGATGACAAAGGTTGATTACGAAACATACACAAGTCTGTTTGAAGCAATGGTCATGACGCCTTATTTTCCACATCCTGATTTGCTTATTTACTTAGAAGGCTCACTTGATGATGTTTTGGACCGCATTAAAGAAAGAGGAAGACCAATGGAGCAACAAACGCCAATTGACTATTGGCAGGAGATGCATGGACGATATGAAAATTGGATTAACTCCTTTCATGCTTGTCCCGTACTAAGATTAAATATTAATGATTACGATATTTTACAAAACGAAGATTCGATCGAACCAATCGTTGAACGCATTTCTACCTTCTTAAAGCAAACACAATTATTAAAGAAATAGCCGCCTCCATAAGCGGCTATTTCTATTTTTTTGCAAAAAAAATCGTTACCTTTGTACAGTAACGATTTCATCTCCAATTTATGCGCATGATCGATATTAATTAAAATGGAGGAGGTAGAGGGATTCGAACCCCCGCGCGGTTTGACCCGCCTGTCGGTTTTCAAGACCGATCCCTTCAGCCGGACTTGGGTATACCTCCGTATCGACAAAAAATAATATATCACTTATTTAAAAAGAAGTCAATGGCTTATATTATTTTTTTGAACGAAAATTAAATCGTCGTCGGCTTTATTGAACAAGCCTCGATGTTAAAAAGAAAAGCGCAAACGTTTAACAAACGCTTACGCTTAATAGTATTTCAAACAATACATTAATTATTCTGGTTTAATGACATCTCGATTGCCCATATACGGACGTAACACTTCTGGAATGATTACACTTCCATCTTCCTGCTGATAGTTTTCCAAAATCGCTGCAACTGTTCGACCAATCGCTAAACCTGAGCCATTTAATGTATGAACATACTCTGGCTTTCCTTTCGGATCTCGTCTAAAGCGAATATTAGCACGACGAGCCTGGAAGCTTTCAAAATTACTGCAAGAAGAAATTTCTCGATACGTACCATAGCTTGGAAGCCATACTTCAATGTCATATTTCTTCGCAGCCGTAAAACCAAGATCCCCAGTACACATACTCATGACACGGTAAGGAAGATTTAACAATTGTAGAACCTTCTCGGCATTCTTCGTTAATTTTTCAAGTTCCTCATATGATTCTTCTGGTTTAACAAATTTAACAAGCTCAACTTTATTAAATTGATGTTGGCGAATTAATCCACGTGTATCACGTCCTGCAGAGCCTGCCTCAGAGCGGAAGCATGCACTGAATGCAGCATACTTAACAGGCAAGTCCTCTACCTTCATAATCTCATCGCGATGCATATTGGTAACAGGTACTTCTGCAGTTGGGATTAAGAAGTAATCTTCGCTCTCAATAAGGAAAGCATCTTCTTCGAATTTAGGTAACTGACCCGTACCTGTCATACTTGCACGATTTACTAGGTAAGGTGGTAATACCTCTTTATAGCCATGTTCATCTGTGTGTAAATCGAGCATAAAGCTAAACAAAGCACGTTCTAAACGGGCCCCTAAACCTTGGTAGAAAGCAAATCGGCTTCCAGTAACCTTTCCTGCCCGCTCAAAATCAACAATATTTAAGTTTGTCGCAATATCCCAATGAGCCTTTGGTTCAAAAGCAAAATCGCGAATTTCTCCCCATTTCCATGCTTCAATATTATCATCTTCAGTTTCCCCAACAGGCACGCTTTCATGGGGAATGTTCGGGATACTAAGAAGTAAGCGATCTAATTCTTCCTCAACGATTCTTAGCTCATCATCAAGAACTTTTATTTGGTCTCCTACTTCTCTCATCTCAGCGATTAGGTCATCTGCATCCTTTTTCTCACGCTTTAATGTTGCAACCTGCTGTGATACTTCATTTCTTTTGCTTTTTAGCTGCTCGGCTTTCACAATTAATTCACGGCGCTTCGTATCGAGGTCCTCGAATTTCCCTAGGTCGGTTAAATCTTCTCCACGATGTTCTAGCTTTGCTTTCACTTCTTCAAAATTGGCTCTTAAATACTTGATGTCTAACATCTTAAATCCTCCTTTTTTTATCAATAAACAATCCTAACTTTTGGGAACACAAAAAACTCCCGTCCCTAAAAAGGGACGAGAGTTACCCGCGTTGCCACCCTAGTTGAAAGCTAATGCTTTCCACCTTAACATAAATAACGGTTTTGACCGAAAGTATTTACTGACGTTTTAAGATAGCTATTTCAAATCATATAGCCTTATCTCAAATCGCGTTCCATACCTTTGCTCGAGGATGGATTCACAAGCTTCATCCGCCGATTTCCACCAACCATCGACTCTCTAAAGAATGAATAACATGCTACTATTTCCTCTCATCGCTTTTAATTATTCAGATTGATAATTCTTAATGTACTACAATTATTAGCTATTTTCAACCGGAATATACAAAACTATTCCAATTACGATTTTATCGTGAAATTTTATTGCTTAACTATTCTTTACTTCTTTAACCATATTCACAAAGTAAGCTGTCATCCGATGATCATCTGTCAATTCTGGATGAAAGGAACACCCTAGAATATTTCCTTCACGAGCGGCGACAATGCGCTCATGATGCTTAGCCAGGATCTCCACATTCTCTCCAGCTTGAACAATATGAGGTCCACGAATAAAGACTGCTGGAAAGTCTTCTGCAACACCAGCAATATCTATATCAACTTCAAAGCTTTCTCTTTGACGTCCAAAGGAATTTCTTTCAACCTTTACATCCATGACACCGATATGAGGCTCATCATAGCCAACAATTTTGTTCGCTAGCAATATTAAACCAGCACAAGTTCCAAACATTGGCTTCCCTAAGGAAGCAAATTTCTTCAGCTCATCCATAAAGTCATACTTATCGATTAACCGACGCATTGTTGTGCTTTCTCCTCCAGGAAGGATTAAGCCATCCACCTCTTCAAGCTGCTTCTTGTGCTTAATTACGACTGCTTCAGCCCCACATTGCTCAATAGAATGGATATGTTCCCGGACTGCACCTTGAAGGCCAAGAACTCCTATTTTCACCATATAAATTTCTCCTTACCAGCCGCGCTCCTGCATACGTGCTTCAGGTGCTAATGAAGAGATTTCAATCCCTTTCATTGGTTCCCCTAGCTCCTTTGAAAGCTCTGCAATTAATTTATAATCTTGATAATGAGTTGTCGCTTCAACAATTGCCCTTGCAAATTTAGCCGGATTTTCTGATTTAAAAATACCTGAACCAACGAATACACCGTCAGCTCCTAGCTGCATCATTAAGGCAGCATCAGCAGGAGTAGCAACCCCACCAGCAGCGAAATTAACTACTGGCAAACGGCCAAGTTTTTTAATTTCAACTAAAAGCTCAAATGGAGCACCTAAAAGCTTTGCTTCCGTCATTAGCTCATCTTCATTCATTCCTACAACCTTACGGACCTGCGCATTAACTTTGCGGATGTGACGAACTGCCTCAACAATATTTCCTGTTCCTGGCTCACCCTTCGTACGTAGCATGGCAGCACCTTCACCAATTCGGCGTGCAGCTTCCCCTAGATCACGACACCCACAAACAAATGGAACTGTATATTCTTTTTTATATAAATGGAACTCTTCATCAGCAGGAGTTAACACTTCACTTTCATCTATGTAATCTACCCCCATAGCTTCAAGAATACGAGCTTCTACAATATGACCAATACGGCATTTTGCCATTACTGGAATTGTCACAGCATTCATTACTTCCTCCATAATACGAGGATCTGCCATTCTCGCTACGCCGCCTGCCGCACGAATATCTGATGGCACTCTTTCTAATGCCATTACTGCAACAGCACCTGCTTCTTCAGCAATTTTCGCTTGCTCTGCATTGACAACGTCCATAATGACGCCACCCTTTTGCATTTCTGCCATTCCACGCTTAACTCGATCTGTACCAGTCTTCATTGTAATCTCCCTTCGAAGTACCTTTTACGAAAAATTCGGTAATTTCTCTTTATATTTGTATAAAGAAGGAAACAAATCCACTAAAATACATAGGAATAATTTCCTTTCCTTAATGAAACTAAACAACAAAAAAGTGTTCCTGTCAATACAGGAACACTTTTATTTAGAACCAGCCTTTTACAGTTGAGGAGATTCCACCCCATAAGTCTCCAAAGAAGCTACCAATCCCACGCATCATTAGGACAAACCAGTTTGCTTTTTCAATATCTTGAGCGGCTACTACATCAACTTGAATACTTTCTGCACCATTTTCATTTAAAAATGCTATGTCTTGTTCTTTTTCAGCTTTAATTGTTAACGTACCGACTTTTTCTCCCTTTTTAATTGGGGCAGTCAGCTCACCTTCATCATTTAGCTTCTTTTTATCTAAAATAAGCTGAGGTTGATAATTTTCTTTTTCGCCATTTTTTACTACTAACGTAATGGCGTCTTTCGTTTCAATCTTTACTTTATCTTCTTTCCCTTTTGTTACCGGTAATGTTTTCTTCCCCTTTACCTGATAACCTGCAGGAATAATTTCTTCTTTACTAAAGTTGCTAAAAGCATAATCAAACATTTTCTTTGTTTCATCAAATCGTGCTTTTTTGTCAGCTGTACCTCCGTTGGCATCTCTAGCATTCATCAGAACGGTAATATATCTTGTATTATTTCGCATAGCCGTACCTGTAAAGCATAGCCCTGCAAATTCTGTTGTTCCAGTCTTTAAGCCGTCAACACCTTCATAGCCATATACAAGACCAGGGAGCATCCAGTTCCAGTTCTGCATTTTAATCTCATCTTCAGTGCCTTCTCTAAATGTCATTTTAGGAATACTAGCGGTTTCTAATACTTCCGGAAAATCTTTTAATAATTGAGAAGCTAGTTTTGCTGTTGCTCTAGCTGACATCACATTTTCTTCGTTCTCATCCCCTACAGAATGATAGCCTTTTAAATCAGAGTTATTTAAACCTGATGAATTCACAAACTTATAATCCTTTAATCCAAGCTCTTCAGCCTTTTCGTTCATCATTTTCACGAAATTTCCTTCTGAGCCAGCAATCGTTTCGGCTATAGCAATCGTCGCAGCATTAGCCGAATAGATCGTCATCGCCTGATACAGTTCACGAATATTGTATACTCCATCTCTTCTTAGCGGAACATTGGATAAAGAACGGTCATGGGAAACCTTCCATACATACTCACTTACAGCGTATTCTTGATCCCACTTAACACGACCTTCTTTTATCGCTTCAAGTAAGAGATACTCCGTCATCATTTTCGTCATACTTGCAATTCCTAGGACTTGATCTGCATTTTTCGAATAAAGCACTCTTCCTGTCTCTGCTTCTATTAAAATAGCAGCGTCGGCATTAATATTTAACATATCTTCTGCATGAGCTTTATTTATGCTAGGAAAAAGCCCGAATACCATTATTAACGCGAGAAAACAAGCAACATATTTCCGATAGATAGTTCTTTTCAATGTAAAGCCCTCCAACATTTTTATACGCTTTTGTTATTTTAACATAACTCAATCTTAAAAAGTAGCTAGAGGAATTACCTATTCCTTCTCATACATTAAACGATCATGTTTGTCTGCTTTTTTTTGCTAATCTGGTGAGTACTTTGTACTACAAGCTTTGTTCCATGACCCCTACGACGATTTTGTTTTACAAAAAAAAAAATGCAGAGAAGACGAATCCTCTCCGCATTTTTCTTATGATAATGAATAGTTTGGTGCTTCTTTTGTAATTTGCACATCATGCGGATGACTTTCTCTTAGTCCAGCACCCGTCATTCTAACAAACTGAGCCTTTTCTCTTAACTCCGTAAGATCCTTTGTACCGCAATAGCCCATACCTGAACGAAGTCCGCCCACAAGCTGATAAATCGTATCAGTAAGTGGTCCTTTATAAGGAAGACGTCCTTCAATTCCCTCTGGTACAAACTTTTTATTATCCTCTTGGAAATAACGGTCTTTTGAACCTTTTTCCATTGAAGTAATCGATCCCATTCCACGATAAACTTTGAATCGTCTGCCTTGGAAAATCTCTGTTTCACCTGGGCTTTCAGATACACCCGCCAGTAAGCTTCCTAGCATAACCGCATGTCCACCAGCTGCTAGAGCTTTTACGATATCGCCTGAATATTTAATTCCACCGTCCGCAATAATGGCTTTTCCGTGTTTTCTAGCTTCTGTAGCACAATCATAGATAGCAGTAATTTGTGGTACTCCTACACCTGCAACTACACGAGTGGTACAAATAGAACCTGGTCCAATTCCTACTTTTACAACATCTGCTCCAGCTTCAATTAATGCTTTCGTAGCTTCAGCTGTTGCAACATTTCCTGCAATAATCGCTAAATCTGGGAAAGCTCCACGAATTACTTGGATCGTGTCAATAACACCTTTTGAATGACCATGAGCTGTATCAATAACAATAACATCAACATGAGACTTAACTAGCATTTCTACACGTTTTAACGTGTCTTTTGTAACTCCAACAGCGGCACCGACCAATAAACGACCAGACTCATCTTTTGCCGAATGAGGGAATTCAATCACTTTTTCAATATCTTTAATCGTAATTAATCCATTAAGAATTCCATCTTTATCAACAAGCGGTAGCTTTTCGATTTTATGCTTTTGAAGGATTTTCTCAGCTTCAGCTAATGTCGTCCCAATTGGTGCTGTTACAAGATTCTCCTTAGTCATAACATCTGAAATTATTATTGAGTAATCAGAAATAAATCGTAGGTCACGGTTTGTTAAAATTCCTACAAGCTTCCGTTCCTCATGATTGTTCACAATCGGTACACCAGAAATTCGATATTTACTCATTAAGTGCTCTGCATCATAAACTTGTTGCTCTGGGGTTAAGAAAAACGGATCTGAAATAACGCCGCTTTCTGAACGTTTAACTTTATCAACTTGTTCAGCTTGCTGTTCAATGGACATATTCTTATGAATAATCCCTAGTCCACCTTGGCGAGCCATCGAAATCGCCATTTCCGCTTCCGTAACAGTATCCATTCCTGCACTAATAATTGGAATATTAAGCTTAATTTTCTCCGTTAATTGAACACTTAAATTAACATCACGTGGAAGAACCTCTGATTTAGCTGGTATCAGTAACACATCATCAAATGTTAAACCTTCTTTTACAAACTTACTTTCCCACATCTTTTTAACCCCCAAGTCTTAAAAATATTATTAGTAGGTTATCAATTGGACAAAATACTGTCAAGGATAGTTTAATATGTTGTATTTTTCTAAAAACTTCGGAGGGGAATTTTAATGCTTAATTCCAATATACAGAATTTATTTTTGCCATTCTTTTCAGCAAGTACTTCACAAACTTATTTAAAAAAATGTTATCAAAAACAAAAGATCGAAGACGCCGATAAAAAAAGCTATGAAAATTGTTATCCTTTTATATATTATCTTGAGCATGGTCAAATTTATTATCAACAAGCTGAGTCTGCCCCATTAATGATTCAACCAATTCTCTTATTTTATGGCTTCGTTCATCTTATAAAAGCATGTATACTAACGGTTGATCCTAATTATCCTGAAACAACAGCTGTCCTAGCCCATGGGGTTTCAACGAGAAAGCGGAAAAAACAGCAATATCTTTTTTTTCAAGATGAAGTCAAATTCCAAAAAAATGGTCTTTTTCCTTTCATGGCTCAAAAAATGTTTCATATGAAACATTTTGAAGGAGATAAAGCTACGATGAAGGAACTGCTTACACAAATATCTGAAATAAATACTATGTTTATGACTACTGAGGGAATGGAAACTTTCATTCCGATTAATCAGGAGAACAATACATTCGTCCTCTCCAAATCAATATTAGATCATTACCATATGACGGAATCTCATTTTATTAATTATTGGAAGTCAATCTCTTCGTCTCACATCATTATTGAAGAAAGAAATAACCGGGATATTCGTTTTAAATTACATTATGCAAATTTAGAAGAGCTTTTACCTATTAAATTAAATCTAAATAATAATCAACTTTACTTTCCACTAGTAAAAAGCCGCTTAAACCTTTTTCCAGAGCTATTGATTCACTACTTATTGCTATACAATTTAAGCATGATTGCCCGTTACGAAACAGAATGGTGGAGTGAACTCATTAAAATGATGCCTAATCAAGATTTTCCTTTTATCCGATCATTTTTAAGTAGCACTTCCCAAAAAGGACCCTATATCATTAATCAATTTCTCGTAACTAAAAACAAATTTTAACGTAAATAGACTTTGTTTATTTAGTTATCTATTGGACATTTATTATTAGCTCTTGCGATAGTTAGTCCAATAGAGCCTTCCAATCGGACATTTTACCTTTATTTCATAGTTGATTTATGTATTCCTCGTTTTGGCCATTGGAAACAACTCATAGACAGTTTCCATCAATATTTGCTATTCATTTTTTCATTATGTATGTTCTTCGAACATTTACAAACAAAAAAGAACAGCCTCATTAGCTGTTCTTTACCTTGCCTAGCGACGTCCTACTCTCACAGGGGCACCCCCAACTACCATCAACGCTGCCCTCGGCTTTGAATAAACAGCGGATCTCTGCGTCAGCTGCGCTCCTTCCGTCCTCATGTGCGTCGCACATTCCGATTTTTTCATTATTTAGGAATCCTGTAATGTAGATATACCTTCGTCCCGATTTCAGAAAGCTTATTCTAGAAGTGGCTCAATCGGTACGCTGATGTATTTTCAAGGAAGATTACTCAAACGTGCTTCCTTGACCTCCTTGTTTCTTCAAACCCTCAGGAATCCTGCACTTAACTTTTATCCCACTTCTATTTATTTTCATAATGAATGTTCTTACGAACATTTCTATATAAAAAAGAACAGCCTCATTAGCTGTTCTTTACTTTGCCTAGCGACGTCCTACTCTCACAGGGGGAGAGCCCCCAACTACCATCGGCGCTGAGAAACTTAACTTCCGTGTTCGGGATGGGAACGGGTGTGACCTTCTCGCTATCGCCACCAGACTTTTATTCAATTGA
>JAEWIG010000199.1 GCA_023387295.1 Bacillota bacterium
CAAACCACATCCCCTCGGACCTTGTAGTACAAGACCTCCGCAGTGCCATACGCTCGCTCGGCGAGGTGGTGGGCGAAGTAAGTACAGACGACCTCCTACAACACATCTTTAGCCACTTCTGCATCGGAAAGTAAAAGAATGTACCTGACGATAGAAGAAGTGCGATTGCTTGCCCAGACAGAATGTCATTTCCCGTCCGTTAAAAGAGCCTTCCTCTTTTCATGCCTTACAGGACTACGTAGAAGTGATATTGAACGTCTTAAATGGAAAGATGTTTATACCCAAGAAGATTTCACACGGATAATATTCAATCAGAAAAAGACGAACGGACTTGAGTACCTTGACATAGCACCCGAAGCTGCTGAACTTATGGGAGAACGAGGAAAACCTGATGATAATGTATTTGATTGGATTCATTCTCCACACACAACAAATACCACAATAAGAGACTGGTGCATGAAAGCAGGAATACCCAAGCGTATTAGCTTTCATATTGGAAAGCATAGAGAATTTTATAAACACCAAATAATCAGTTGATTATATTGTTTATCAATAAAGGGTGGTAACGATAAGGAAACCAGCGAACTTCTATACGCCACCTTATTTTGTCTCATATTAAAAGAACGCTTTTTACAATGCAAAGATAGTGATTAGAATTGGATTATAATAGATTCTGCCCACAAAAAAAGAACTCCATCGTATTTTTCATTGCTCTATTGCTGATAAATTCACTGAAAATGAGTAACTTTGAAATCTGAGAAAGATGAGCGCTGCTATGATTGTAAAAACAATAAAATTGACATCATTATTTGTCAATACTGAAAATTACAGATTTGAGCCTCTAACTTCGCAAAAGGAAGCGATAGACAAGATGGTAGAGGATCAAGGAGATAAACTATATTCTCTTGTAGATGATATTGTAACCAATGGTCTTAGTCCCGTCGATTTAATCATTGTAACACCCAACGAAGATAACAATAAATATATAGTACTCGAAGGGAATAGGAGAATAACGTCATTAAAGCTATTAAATAATCCAACAATAGTTGATGACAAACATGTTTCTTTAAGGAAGAAATTTCAGAAATTGCAAAAAGAAAAACCTAATGCTATTTCTGAATTGAAGAATATTACTTGCGCTGTTTTTGAAAACCCAACTGAAGCTGATATTTGGATAAAACGCAAACACTCAGGAGAGCTAAATGGCATCGGTACTGTTACTTGGAATGCCCAACAAAAGCAAAGATTCGAGGAGAAGACAGAAGGGAAATCATCGATTCCATTGCAAATTATCACTTTGTTGAAATCGCAAGAAAATGTTTCTGATGCGATTAAGGATTCATTATCTAAACTAAACATCACCAACTTGCAACGTTTGATGTCAGACCCATATGTTAGAGAACATCTTGGTTTGGGAATTAACAATGGAATTTTAGTTTCAAAGGTTGAAGTGCCAGAAGTCGTCAAGGGACTTGTAAAAGTTGTTACAGATATTCTTAATCCAGAATTCAAAGTTTCAGAAATCTATAATAGAGAAAAAAGAAAGCAGTATATTGATAATTTTGATGCGAGTCAAAAGCCAGACCTGTCTAATGAAGCGTTAGAACTATGGAGCGTTCAAGATATTGCAAACAATAAAGAGCAGGTATTAGTAAATAGTGAACATAGCGAAACAAAAAAGACTAATAACAAGAAAACAGGAAACAGAGTTGGCTTAGTTCCTAAGACTTTGATTTTGCATATCAACAACCCCAAAATCAATAAAATCTTTGAGGAGTTAAAACAAGTCCAAGTCAAAACATGCCCTAATGCATCTTCTGTACTGCTGAGAGTGTTTTTAGAATTATCAGTTGATGCTTATTTAGAAAGATATGATTTGGTAAAAGACAATGCTATAACTGCGTGTTCTTCTAACGAGAACTTGAATGGGAAAGTTTGTAAAGTGCTGAATCATATGAGCCAGTTAGGAACAATGAGTAATGATTTATCTAAAGGTATAAGGGCTGAAATAAATGATAAAAATTCAGTCCTATCCATTGAATCATTGAATGCATATGTTCATAATGAGTTTTTCTATCCTAAAGCAGATAATTTGATTATAGGATGGGATAATATAGAAAAGTTTTTTATCCAATTGTGGAATTCTGTAAACAAAGACTAACGCTATGATTTTTTTATCACCTCTAAGGTATCCCGGCGGAAAGGCAAAAGTCGCTGATTTCGTACAATGTTTAATCAAAGAAAATGCATTGCTCGATGGCACTTATGTTGAGCCATATGTAGGAGGTGGTTCTGTTGCTTTATATTTGCTTTTTAATGAATATGTTAGCGATATATATATAAACGATAAAGACATATCTATTTATGCCTTTTGGCATAGTGTTCTTAATAATACGGATGCTCTTTGTCAATTAATTAAGGATACTCCCATAAATGTCGAAACATGGTTCAAGCAAAAAGAGTTTCAGCATAATAAAGAAAACGGGGATGTCGATTTGTTAAATTTAGGATTCTCCACTTTCTTCCTAAATAGAACAAATCGTTCTGGAATCTTAAAGGCCGGAATCATAGGAGGATACGGTCAAACAGGGAATTACAAGATTGATGCAAGGTTTAACAAGGAAGATTTGATAAAAAGGATTCAGCGTATAGCAGACTATGCGGAGAGAATTCATCTAACAAATGACGATGCAGTTGCTTTAGTACAACGATTAAAATACGAATTACCTCACAACACTCTATTGTATTTAGATCCACCATACTATATAAAAGGGAAAGGGCTTTATCTGAACTACTATAATGACACAGATCATCAAAATATCGCAAATGCTATAAGTGAGATAGTAAATTGTAAGTGGATTGTCTCTTATGATAACGTGTCATTCATAACCCATCTATATTCAAAATATAGACAACAATGTTTTGAATTAAATTATAGTGCGAGTAACTCAGGGAAAGGTGAAGAAATAATGATTTTTTGTGACGATATAGTCATTCCCAAACACAAATTATTTGATCATTCAACAAAGTAAAAATAACACACATTCATATCGAAAAGCTTCGATACTTCCAAAAGAAAAGAAAAGGATATTAATAGTCAATTATTTTATTTTTAGACAAATAGAGGTTTGCAGAGGTCTTGCGTTTCTTGTTTTCACCCTGCTTCTCTCCTGCACATTCTCCACTTATGTCCGTGTATCATGTCGGGCTCAGTTGTTCGTTGTCAGCGGCAAAAGTAGTTTCGGGCTTCCACGGACAAAAAAGGACGGGGCGACCAGCCGTTTAGACGACAATCTCCACACTTCCATTTCATTGCAGGAAGTATTCTCGTCGTAAAACCTTGTTTGTCCTAAGCCCTACCTTTTTACGCCACTGAAACGAAAACGACCGACCCGACGGAAAGACACATAAAAAAATGTCGGATATGCGAGAAGCAGGGAAAAAGAAAAAGTTGAAACTCAAACTCCCTCACCTCTGGAATCCGCATAAAATCAAAAAAAACAGACAATATGAAACTGAGATACAAAATATCAATTGGGGTGGCACTTGCACTCGCTGGCTATCTCTTTTGGGGTGGAAGCATCTGGCTTTGGCTGGCAGGGATATGTGCAGGAAACTTCCTCATTCGGCTGCTCCCTACCATCGCTTTAGCTATCGCAGTGTACATTCTTACTTATGTCCTCATTATAGTTACACTTTATGCCTCTATTTACTGTATAATTAGAATGACCCAAATTGGAACGAACGTAAATTGGGCTTTCTCCACTCACCCCGAAGTAAAGACGGGACTGATAACCATTCAAGAAGAACAGACAGAGTAGGTGGTCAACAGATTTGCCGACTACTCCTTTCTTTCGTGAGCTTCGGGCGGAAGAAGAAAGGAGCAAAGAAATCCCAATAAAGAAGCATCTCATTACTTTTGACTTGAGACAGCCCAAAGGCAACAAAAAGCCAACGCAAACTATTTTTTATGGAATAATAGTCATCATAAAGAGTGTATAAAAATATCCACTTCATCATCTTCTATCATTTCATCCATTTTTGCAAATATTGTTTTGTCAAAGATGGACGTTGGAAGTATTAGTTTTTTGATTTTATTATTCCCATTAAACCAACTATTATCCCAAATATCAATATTTTCTCCCCTCACGATGCTGCACAACGCTTCCTTAAAGCCAAATTTATCAACACTGTTTTTTAGCATCCTTTGTAACCAAATTTGAGCAAATTCTGAATTTGGTGTTTCCATTAAACGTTTATATATCTTATTTGAAATGGATAACTTCATCTTTTCTTCTGTGTTCTTTAGTATTTTACTAATGATAGAACAGCATACAGGTATTGCTTTAGGATTATGAAGCATAATATCAACTGTTATGCTGATAATTTGAATGGATTTTTCTTTGTCTGATATTTTCTTATTTAATTCTGTTAATCCTCGAACGATACTTCCAGAATTGGGATACATAAGACTATGCTGATGAATCAATAAAAATTGCTTTTGTAGTGTTAGGTCATCTTGATTAAGCTGAAACCATGATAATTTATCAGGTTTGACAGAGCTTGATATGATATTCTTGTTCTCTCTCGTTTTCGAGGAATTTAATTTTAATCCGAAAGGAACGATGAGCTCCGACAATAGCCTTAAAATCACCTCTCCATCATTTGGGGCATTTACGAAAACCTTATAGTCATCTCTGTATCTAAATATATTGTAGTCATTTATTTTATTTTCACTTATTTCAACTGCGAGCAACTCATCAATGTAACCTAAAATTATTTCTGCAATAAAATCCATCAAAACAGAACCTTGAGGAATTCCATTAGTTTGCCCATACTGCATATTTCTTATATGAGCATCTATTTTATTTCCTAATAATTTTCCATCTCTTTGCTTTTTTTTGCAATACCAATTGTTTCAATAGCCCATGCTATAGAATGAGTGTATAGTGAGCCATAACAATCAGTAATATCTGTATCATATGAAAACTTATAATCCAATGA
>JAEWIG010000203.1 GCA_023387295.1 Bacillota bacterium
AATATCACTTGTTCTGAAATATTGAATTGACATGAATGTGAAAGTCGAGTTTATATAATCTCGATGTTTTTTTCGGGAGGTGAATGGTGTGCCAAACATTAAATCTGCTATTAAGCGTGTTAAAATTAATGAAGCTAAAAAAGCTGTAAACGCTACTGCTAAATCAGCAATGCGTACAGCTGTGAAAAAAGTTGACGCTGCTGTTGTTTCTAACGATGCAACTGTTGCTAAAGAAACTTTCGTTGAAGCTGCTCGTAAACTAGACAAAGCTGCTGCAAAGGGTCTAATCCACAAAAATGCTGCTGCTCGTAAAAAGTCTCGTTTAATGAAAAAAATCAATACTTTAAACGCTTAAGTTTAAATTTTGAAGCTAGACAAATAATGGCTATCCATATCGGATAGCCTTTTATTTTTGCTCATTTTTAATTGTTATGTAATCGAAATAAAAACATTTCAATTAATAATTGTTTATTCATTCCCCCAGTTTTCATTTGATAATCTGCCTCAGCTAAGAGATTCATGATTTTAGCAAGCTCTTCATCTCGAAAAAGCTTTGCCTGTCCTGCTGCCAGCTTGATTCTAAACGGATGTATTTTTAAATTGCTTGCGATTTGCTGTTGCCCATATCCTCTTCTCGCTAGCTCTTTCACTTGATAAATCAGTCTAAATTGGCCTGTTATGATGGAAAGAATTTTTATTGGTTCTTCATTTTGTTTAAGAAGATCATAATAAATTCTTAATGCTTCATCAATCTTACGATGAACAATATGATCTACAAGCGTAAAGATATTTTGTTCTAATGACCTTGAAACCAGCTTTTCTACTGCTTCTTCGTCAATCCTTTTATGGTCGCCAACATATAGAGCAAGCTTGTCTACCTCACTTGTAAGCATAAACAAGTTTGTTCCTGCTAGCGTGAGCATTAATTCAATTGCCTCTCCACTTATTTCAACCCCATTATAGCCCGCACGCTCTTTAACCCAGAATTTAAGCTCGGATTCATTTAGTTTTTTCGCCTCTAAAATTGCCGCTTGCCTTTTTAATTCTTTCGTAACTTTTTTTCTTTCATCCAATTTTTCATAAGGCGCACTAAAAACAAGAATCGTATATGGGGATGGGTGTTTTAGATAGGCTTCAAGCTTGGCGATATTATGCTCTATTTTTTCCTTTGTTTTTTCAGCTGTTAAAAAAACAGGATTATGTAAAATAACTAATTTCTTTTCACCAAAAAAAGGATAGGTTTCAGCATCCTCAAGAGCTAATTCAACGGGTGTTTCCTCCAAATCATAGGAGGATAAATTAAAATCCAACTCTTCTTCACTCAATACATTATTGATTAAAAGCTGCTTTGTTTCGTTTATAAGAAAGCTCTCAGCACCATATAATAAATAGATTGGAGCAAATTTTTTTGCTTTCATCTGCTTCCATAAATCAAATACCACTATAACCGCTCCGTTCTCAAATTTAATTTCTACATTTATCCTAAAGAAGCGAGAGCATTTTGACAAGGAGCAAATGTTAGCATTGTTTTCTATACTACAAAGGGAGCTAACACACCTCTAAGGTTTATGCCAACTCCCCCATCTATAATGAACATCGAACCATGAGGCCTAGGATACTCATATTTCGACGGTACACCTGTGTAGTTCTATTTTTTCCTCGAGACTTTAACTTATTTGTGACAACTCTTGTCATAATAGGAAAACTATCTAAGAATGGTAGATTTTTTCATTTTTATCACTTATACTAAATAGGAAATAGGAGGGGTAGACTGTGAACAAATTTGAAGAAAACGTTCAATGTACACGTAATGATGCTATTGATAGCGGCATGGGTTTTGTAGTCTCTTTCGGTTTTTTTGCAACACTTTTTATTATTGCAACAGTCGTTAAAATTGTAGGAGCTTAATAACTACATATGAGAAAATTATAGAGGCTGCACAACGGGTGCGCCTCTTTTTTTCATTTGCTCTGATTACTTTACACTAATCTATGGAAACTGTACGGAAAAGGTTCCATTATCTTTATAAAAAATATAGGTGATAGCTCCATGTTTATCTGTACGCAGAACTTGAATGTTTTTTTCTTGCAAAAGATTTAACACCTCAGGATTAGGGTGGCCATAACGATTATTTCTCCCTGCAGAGATGATAGCAAGCTTTGGTTCCATTTTATCAAGAAACATTTCTGAAGTTGATGTCTTACTTCCATGGTGCCCTACTTTTAACACGTCAATTTGTAAGTTTTTGTATGTATGTAGCAATTGTTCCTCTCCTTCTTTTTCAAGGTCACCGGTAAATAGCCAGCTTAATCCCCCTAATCTGGTATATATGACGATCGACCCGTTATTGCGATTATCATCATATGCATTTTGTGGCGATAAGACTTGAAAAATTTGATTGCCAACTGTCAAACTTTCTCCAGCCTGTGTAAATCGAAACGGAATATTTTGATGTTTTGCTAATAGTATTAACTCTTTTTCCAAGGCTGAAAGCTCTGGAGAAATAGGTAAAATGAGCTCTTTCACCTTTATCTCCTTCATTATTTCTGAAGCACCACCTATATGATCCATATCTCCATGCGTAAAAATGAGCTTATGAATCGTCGTAATTCCTTTGCTTTTTAAAAAAGGGACCATAACATCTTTTCCAACCTCAAATTGCTTTTGTCGTACCTTCCAGTCTTCTGTATTGAAGGTTAATGTCCCACCCGTATCAATTAAGTAATTTCCCCTTCCATGTGGCATCCTGATGAAGATACTGTCTCCCTGACCTACATCAATA
>JAEWIG010000205.1 GCA_023387295.1 Bacillota bacterium
TTTAGGTTAAACTGGATTTGAGTCATAATTAATTCCTCCACAATGTTTTCGTCGTTGATAACCATTGTGACCAATTGGAATTAATTTGACTCCTTTTTTCTTTTTACACAATTATATGGACTTAATCCATTTCCCGACGAGTTCGGGCATCAACTGGTCATATTAGTTACCGGTCTTTTCAAATCTCGACGGGTTCGGGCATCAACTGCCCTATTAGTTACCGGTCTTTTCATTTCCTGACCAGTTCGGGCATCAACTGGCCATATCTGAGAATGATAGCTAAATGATTTATCCCATACTCAAAAGCGTAATCAGCGAGAATGGTTTGCTCAATGTATTATTGATGCTGGTCGTTTGGATAAGCAATAAATCCAACATTTGATAGCAGCAAATTGTACTCCCTATAATTCTATGTCCTATCTCACTATTGTAAAATTATTTTCATCCTTAATAATAGGTACATTAATCATCGTTACATTTTTTACAGACGCCCTCTTCAATGATTGCATGCATTTGACCAAAAAATATATTTTCGATTCTTCCCCTTGTAGTTCGGCTTCTACACTTCCATCTTCTAAATTTTTTACCCATCCCGTTAATTTCATTCTTTTGGCAAGACAAGATATTTCTAAGCGGAATCCAACTTTTTGTACTCTTCCTGAAAAAATAACTTTTGTTCTAAATGTAGTACCTGAATCAAACTTTGGGAATTTAATTCGATTTGCATGCCAAATGACATACTCTTCTCTAACTTTCTTTAAAACACTCATTACTCAGCAGGCTCCTTTAATTTTATTTCCGATCATCTGAACCATAATATATTAAAGCTACACTCTCTCTAAGAAGTAAGTTAAGGAAATATTCTTCATTAAATTAAACTTATCCTTCTTAATTAATCTAAACTCTATCTTAAAATGTAAAAAGGCGACCTCCATTATTGAAGAATCGCTCTTTATCCCGATAACTAACTAATTGCCAAATAAATCTCTTCAATTGTTTTTTCTACATTTACTTTTCCACTTAAATAGCGGAGTTTATTCTTTTCTTTTCCGAGTGTTTTCATTAATTTCGAATAAAATCCATGACTTAAAACAGAAGTGTTCACGAATACATAATCATAACCAGAAATGATTTTAAAATCTCGATTGATTAAATCGACATATACTAATTCAACAAAAGGCAAGGCTTCCTTCACTTTCCGCTGCCATTGCTGATGTCCACCCATAATAATGATTTTCTTTTTGCCGATTGCCTTAAGCATTTCCTCTAAAGGGATAGATGGGACCTCTTCCTCTTCCCTTGTCAGAATGTACTTCCGTAATCCAACAACTTCACTTTCTAATTCTTGAAGCTTGTTGTAATCATCATTCTGTTCTAATTGCTTTTGATAAGACTTCACTTGAGCTTCGAGATCTTTAATTTGCTGAAGATAACTCTTTTCTTTCGCAAGGAAGGTCGCTTTTTCTTGTTCGCATTCTCGATTCACTTTTGCTATTTCATTGGATAACTTATTCACTTTTGCGAGATTTTTTTCATGAGAACCATCTGTTACGACTCGTTCTAGCTGTGAATAATCTTCAACGATGTATTGAGTATAGAGAACAAACGTAAACAAGATGATTTGTTCTCGTTCAGAGAGTTTCAGACTTTCTGTTATGCTCACACACATATACAACAAGGATTCCCATGTTTTCTTCGAGAGTTGATTTACTTTCATCAATTCTGTCAGTTGAACCCCTTGATTAAACGATAAATTTATTATTCTTCCAAAAATTTGATGTAAAAAATCTTGAGAATGCAAGTAATCCAATATTTCATCTTCGGAAATGACTTCATTTTCAGCTTTTCCTTCTAAAAATTCCATAATTAATTGTTCAATATACAATTGTTCTTTTACATTAATCGATTTAATCTTGTCATATTTACGGTCATGATGAATATCAAAAAAATGAGCAACGATCGTACGATATTTCTTATCATTATCTGAGCTATATTTAATATAGCCTTCGTAACTATTAGCCCCTTTTCTAAGCTCCTGTATCATTTGAGCCAATCTTTTATTAGAGATTTTTTCAAATAATGATTTCAAATCCAATGGTGAATGAGCAGGGACAGCAATATTATCTCTACAAATATCATAAAGTTTCAATTGAAACTGAAAATAATCTTCCACACGACCATTTTCACCTAAATGAATTAAATCTTCTAATACATAGTATCCAGATATACACCAACCAAGGTTAGGGCCATGAAAACTAATAAATTTTGCGATCGCAATATCAAATAAAATGGATTCCTCATCATAAGAGTATCCTTTTTTCTGAAAGGTAAAATACGATTGGATCGTGAACATCGTTTCCTGCTTGAAGAAATTCCACATCGGTTTTATGCCTTTTTTTATCAACGTCAATGTTTTAGAAAAATCATTTTGTTCAAGCTCAAAATAGACAATTCCCGCTAATCGACGTAGCGTTTGCATTCGGACATACGGATATCTGATAGCAGAATGTTTAAATTGTACCCCTCTTTGATAAGCCTCATAATACGCTACTTCATTTTCTAAATAAATTTTATTAATATCCTCTGCAATGAAATCTTTAGATGCTAAAGCTTGGATAAATAAAAATAAGTTCAATGGATCTTCTTTCGTTTTGTATACATATTCTTTAAAGCTAAGAGCTAAATCATTTGAATTCGCTATTGTCATATAACGACACTCCTATTACCTGGGCTTTCTTCTTTTATATGTGAATAAATCAACGATTAGGAATGAGACAATAAGGATCGAAACAATTAAGGAGTATAAAAAGTAGTCACGAAATAATGCCTGTGACCATTGGGTTCCATCCGTAATAATCCAATAACTAATTTGATTAGAAATCCCAATTCCATCTTGTTCCCCGAAGCTTGCCTCATAATTAAACCATAAACTAATTGACGAAAAAAATGAAATGATAAATGCAACAGTCAAGCTAATAAAAAGTGGACGCTTTATAGAAAATTTCTTCAATAGCAAAAAAATGACGGACAACAATACCAACAAGCTCAATAAAAACAACATCTCACACCTCTCTTGATTTACAATCATCCTTTATCTTCTAAAATAACCATCTTTCAATTAATAAAAAGGAGCAGCAATATTAACATTTGCTACTCCTTTATACATATTCTACTTTGAAATAATCAATACGCCACCACAATGAGAGATTGGATAGAACTCACACTTACATTCATTCTTTAGTGAAGAACGCAGCTCCTGATAAACGAAGTAATATTCATCGCTATCCCAGTAATCGATACTCTCCTTGCGACATTGTTCAAGCTTTTCTCTTGTTTCAAAAGCAATATCACCAAAGAGAAGTTTTCCATCCTTATTAAGAAGAGATAGTAGATTTATGATAAATGGTGTTTTTTCTTCGTCTGTTAAATGATGTAGGGCATACGTACTTATAATAAAATCATATTTTTCATTTATAAACTCAGAAGGTAAACCATTCGAAATATCCCACTCAACCAAATTGGCATTTGGCATTTTCGCTTCTGCAATGGCAATCATTTTTGAAGAGAAATCAACACCATCAATCTGATGTCCATTTTCATATAGTTTACTCGTTAAAACACCTGTACCAAAGCCAATATCTAGAACTCTAGCATGCTCATTTTGCATCACTTCATTAAAAATGGTGTTCAGGATGTTCTTATATCCTGCAAATGGATAAAGATTATTTTCCTCACTGACCTGCACCGTTTGATCATAATTATCTGCCCATAAATTGAATCCTTGATTATTTAACATGAATGCTCCTCCAATAATTTCAACTAATTTACGAGCATTCCATCAGTACATAGAAATTACTCGTATCGCACCTCAAGAAAACTTTTCAAATTACAAATCTCTTTCTGTTTCATATGAAATCACACCTTTCTACAATATAGTTAAATATTAACATATCATCTGAAATCTTCCATAAATAAATTTTTATTCAATATAACCCGTTAGTAGTTGAAAACACTCCATGACCATATGATTTGTCAAATAAAATAGTAAAATATATAATAATAACCAAACTATAACGTTACAGTTTGGAGGGATATCGATGGGGCGATCAAATTAAAAATCGGCGAATTAGCTGATAAAACAAATGTGACTAAGAGAACAATTGATTACTATACAAATCTTGGATTATTAGAAGCAGAACGTTCCCCTTCGAATTATCGCTATTACGATCATTCCTCAATCGAGCGCATTGCTTTTATCGAAAAATGTAAAGAAGAGGGCATGTCTTTAGAAGAGATTAAAAAGAAGATCATCACCCAGTTTTCTGAAGAGGTGGATGTTCTTGAACTTCGATTGAAAATCCAAGGTTTGGACAAAGATGTCACAAAAGCTTTATCCCAGCTTAAAGAAAAAGACCCGGCTAAGTATGAAGAATTCAAGAAAAACATATCACCTGAAAGCTTATCATTAATCCAATCATTACTTTTATTACTTAGCTAAGACGATGTTACATAAGTAGTCTAATAAACTTTTTAAATCTTTAGGAGGTGTATGTCTTACTTCGTGTAAGACCATTTTGACGACGATAAACTTATTATTAATTGTTCTATTAATTGCATTAACTGCTTTTTTCGTAGCAACAGAATTTGCGATTGTTAAAATACGTGTTTCAAGAATTGACCAGCTTGTTTTAGAAGGTAGAAAAGGAGCAGTAGCAGCTAAAAAAGTCGTTACTCATTTAGATGAATATTTATCTGCCTGTCAGCTCGGTATTACGATTACTGCATTAGGATTAGGTTGGCTCGGTGAACCGACCGTTGAAAAGCTATTGCACCCACTGTTTACTTATTTAGAGTTAAATGAAACACTTACTCATGTTTTATCTTTTGGGATCGCTTTTGCTCTCGTAACGTTTCTCCATGTTGTTGTCGGGGAGCTTGCACCTAAAACCGTTGCCATTCAAAAAGCAGAAGCCGTTACATTAGCAACTGCCGTACCGATTATTTGGTTCTACAGAATCATGTATCCATTTATTTGGTTTTTAAACGGCTCAGCTCGTGCTCTTGTAGGTGTGTTTGGGTTAAAACCTGCCTCTGAGCATGAGGTTGCACACTCTGAAGAAGAATTACGAATTCTTCTTTCCGAAAGTTATAAAAGCGGTGAAATTAACAAAAATGAGTTCAAATATGTGAACAACATCTTTGAGTTTGATGAAAGAATTGCTAAAGAGATCATGGTGCCTCGAACAGAAATCACCTCCATTTCGGTGAATGATTCCCTTGATGACATCATGAATACGATTCAATCGGAAAATTACACACGCTATCCTGTCGTAGATGGAGACAAAGATAATATTCTTGGTTTCATCAATGTAAAGGAATTTTTAACAGCTTATTTTTCAAGAGGTTTAAACGATGAAAATTTAACTCTTCAAGCGTTTATTAATCCTGTCATCCAAGTCATTGAGACGATCCCTATTCATGACTTGCTCGTACAAATGCAAAAGAAACGAATTCACATTGCCATCCTAATGGATGAATACGGAGGTACGTCTGGTTTAGTTACCGCAGAAGACATTATTGAGGAAATCGTCGGTGAAATAAGAGACGAGTTTGACTTTGATGAAGTTCCAGAAATACGAAAACTAAATGATAACCACTATATCCTAGATTCCAAGTTACTCATTGACGATGTGAACCATTTATTAGGAACTGACTTAGAACAAGAAGACGTGGATACGATTGGCGGCTGGTTCCTAACTCAAAACATGGATGCTGAAGTAGGAGCTGAAATCGAGGCTGAAGGGTTTCAATTTAAAGTCCATGAAAAAGACGGATATCAGCTTCATTATTTAGAAGTGATGAAATTATAGGTTTGTAAAAGAGTTAGGTAACCCCTAGCTCTTTTATTTTTACCTAGAGGATCGAACATTCATGAATGGATCAAAAGCTCATGTATCGAGTCTGTTTCTCATTTCGTTGAAAATAGACTCGATGATTGGACATGCATACAATACGATTTAAAAATTGTGAATAAAATGGTGATGGAATGCTTTATATTACATCACATGTTGAAAGGAATGATTGCGTGTCAAACAAAAAATTAATATTTGATTATATCGTAATTGGGGCGGGAACTGCTGGAGGAGTCATTGCCAAAGAGTTAACGGATGACCGAAAAACTTCCGTGCTCGTCCTTGAACCAGGGACAAATATTCTAAACAATACTCCTTCCGCTGTGAGAGCAAGTATTCTATTTAACGATAATAAACTGTCCTTTAACACACTTTCGAGTTTAGAACAAAATCTTGGACGCCAACTAAAATTATCGAGTGGAAGAGTAATTGGAGGGAGCTCACAACATAATCTTATGTATGCAGTAAGAGGAAGCCGAAACCTTTATGATGAATGGGCAAATCTCATTGGAAAACAATGGAGCTACGAAAATGTTCGGCGATTATTTAAGCAAAATGAAACATACACAGGAAGTTCGCAAAACTCTGAAGAACGAGGAACTAGAGGACCTATTTTTGTTAGACAACAAATCATACCGAATGAAGGTCTTATCCACACTTTAGCTGAAGCAACATCAGAAGCTTTAAATATCCCAATTGTTGAAGATTACAATACTGGCATTAGGGATTGTACATTTTTCAAATCGCAATTTATCCAACAAGAAATAGATGGTATGTTTGTCCGTTCCTCTACTACAACTGGCTATTTAAATGAAGATATCGTCACACAAGGAAATGAGTTTCACCCAGATGAATTCGGAATTGACGAGAGAAAGTTAGTCATTTTTGCAAAAACAACCGTAAACAAAATTCTATTTAAACAAAATAAAGGAATGAACACTGCAATCGGCGTTAAATTTGTGAGAGACGGAATATCACAGAACGCTTTTGCAAGAAAAGGAGTCATTGTTTCAGCAGGTAATTTTTCCTCTGTCATCCTTCAACGCTCAGGAATTGGAAAACCGTGTGACTTGGCTGAAGCTGGTCTATCAACATTAGTAAACAGCCCTCATGTCGGAGAAAATTTTCAAACCCATTATTATGTAGGAATAGGAGTAGAAGTAGAAACAAATCGTCTCCTACAAGTGTTGTCCTCTGATCCTGACCAACCTATTGCTCTTGGTGCTTTTAAAACAGAAAGTGGAGATAATGGGCGTAGGCTTCAATTATTTGGACTCCCACTACCAAATTTTATTCCGATTTCAGATATATTTACTAATCAATGGCAATTCAATCCGGAAAAGCAGAGGAATATTATGAGTATTGCGATTTCTGATCTTAACCCTCGAAGCAGAGGCAAGATTACAGTAGCACATAGCGATCCAGAGGCTCTTCCATCGATTCAATTAAATCCGTTAAATAATCCTGAGGATTTAAATTATATGGTCGATCAATATATTGAAACATTCAATATTATAATGAAGGCTCGCGAACTAGATCCAGATGGCATTTATAATGTAGTCTATCCCCCTGAGGAAGTATTCACTTTGCCAAATGAAGCCGAAAAGCGACAACGACTCACAGATTTCGTAAAAGCCTCCTATTCTAATTTCGGTCATTTTGGAGGCCAATGTAAAATGGGAAGGAATATTCAAGAAGGTGTTGTTGATGGATTCCTTAATGTCTTTGGTACCAATAACCTTAAAGTAGCCGACCTTTCTATCTCTCCGATTTTGCCAGATGGCAACACTTCTACAGCAGCTCAAATTATCGGTTTAAAGGCGGCACGATTTATTCGAAGCGAATCTTCCCAATGTGTGGTAGATGATAAAGTATTCGATGAATATGAATCTCAGAAGTAAGAAATAGGTAGCCTTATTAGCTTAGGGCAGAGTCAGGAAATTCAAAGAGCCTAATTTCTCGGTTGAAACTATGAAGAATTAGGCTTTTTATTATTTCGTAATCGTTAGAGTAATGACTAAAATAGGATCAATATCCATTGCAATATGGCATTTTTAATCCTACTCTCTTGTTTTTAGAAGTGAATAAACATTTGTATCGTGTGCCATCCCATTTTGATACATATATTCTCTTAGAATCCCTTCTTTTTGAAATCCCATTTTAGTGAGCAAGTTGTTAGAGGCCTCATTTTCTATAAACACTATCGCCCCTATTCGAGCTAAGCCCATACTTTCAAATCCATAGGATACAATTTTAGATATCGCTTCGGAAGTATATCCTTTTCTCCATTGTTCAGGATTAATCTCATAACCTATCTCTGCTCGTTTATGTTTCGGGGACCAGGCATTAAACCCAATTGTTCCGATGAGCCCTTTCGTTCCTTTTCTCTCAATTCCCCAACGTATTCCTCTCTTTTTAGCATAACTTTCCGAAAAAAACTCGACAAATTGTTCTGCTTGCTCCATATTCACCAATGTATCTTGTCCATAAAAACGCGTTACATTTTCATTAGAAAAACAAGCAAAAATCCCTTCTGCATCATCTTTTGTTATTTCTCTTAGTAATAATCTCTCTGTTTCTAATACTGGAAACATACTATTCTCTCCTTGATTCTTTTGTTTTTCATCTTCTTGAAGTGAAAATTATTCCTTTCAATCAAAATTCGGCTAAAATTGGAGAAAATCCTTCATATACAAGTCTCTTTGTATGAAAAAAATAGGCTTTACTCTTAATGAGAGTAAAACCTATTAGTATCAGAGGTTGATTTTTGCCTAAATTAATCTAAAAAGCTTATATCTATATCACCATCTTTAGAGCTAATCTCTAAATTGTGGCCAGAGCTCGATTTTTGTACGGCTTGTGTTTCATAGTAATCATCATTAACATAAATATCTCCAAAGTTATTGCGAATGTTATAGCTTAGTTCCGACTCTTTGTTTAAAAGCTGCAAACTTACATCTCCAAAGCTTGATTTGATTATTGATTGACCTAATAGCAAACCATGTACGTCAATATCACCATCATTGCTTTCGAGCTTTAATCCTTCACTCATTACATCCTGTAAAATAGTATCTCCAAAACCGTTTTTCACCGTGATAGTATTAGCACTAATCTTATTAAGCTCTGCGTCACCATCTGTTAGTTCCATATTCAAGTCCTTCGTTTTCACATCAAACCCTGAAATATCACCGAATTTATTAATGATCTTTAGCTCACTAGCCTGCACATTTTTTATCGTCAAATCTCCATCTGATGCTCGAATGTCAAACTTTTCTGCTACCATGTCTTCTAAATAAGTGTCACCAAAATTATTTATAATACTGACATCCTTTAATTCTTCACCACTCGGAAAATATATTTTCACAATGGTTTGCATCGAGTTAATAAATCCTATATTCATATTAATTAATTTGCCTGATTTCCGTTCTTTTTCCTCAATCATTAGCGTATCATCTTTGATTTCATGACGTACTTCTTGCTCTTCATACTGTTCAATCTGTAATTTATATTCATCAGACGGAATGAACTCAATGTCCGCATCAAGTAAATGAACATTTATTTTAGAAAAAGAAGATAAAGGATATGTTTCCGTTTTTCGCTCTCCAGAATCGTATACTTTAAAGCCGGCACCCGAATTGATAATTGATAATTTTGCTCCAGCTGAGAAGCCGATAACCACAAGAAGGATACCAATGACAATCATACTGCTAGCGATGAGAGTCATCTTTTTTGTTAGCTTTTTCAATTAAATCTCCTCCTTACGTTTGTTCTTCATTTTATCGAATATCTTATTCAACCATCTAGCTAGTGCTGAGCTAGAACTTTTCACAACAAACATAAATGGAGGGAAAAGAAGAATTCCGATTCCCGTTGCTGTTAATCCTGCCCCTATATAAAACAGAGAGGTTTGCCAGTGTTGGGTAATAACTGAAAATCCAGCTATTATGCTAACAACACCTGCGAATGCTAAAGAAATGATTAGTGTTAAAAAAGTAAAGAGGAATGCAGCACACAAAATAACGAGAGTAAATACCATGCTGATGATAACGATTACTATCGGCAATGCAATAGGTGATGCAAGAATCGCAAGGAGAATAAACCAAATGGCTGAGATGCTTTTTTTCGCTGATTCAGGATGCTCTGCTAACTCCTTTGTCGCATATTCCGCTAAAATATGCCTGGCTACTTGTGCTGGTGAGCCTAATTTTTTTATCACTAATTCACTATTTTCTTCGCCTGCTTCATCAAAGTATTCACGATAATAATTTAAAGCTTCATCTATTTCATCCTGCGGTAATTTTTTTAGCCTCGTTTCAAGTTCTTTTAAATATTTCTCCCTACTCATTTCTCAAGCCTCCCAACAACACCGTATCGATTTTTTGTTTGTATACCGTCCAGTCTACAAGTAACTCTTCATATTTTCTTCGGCCACTATCTGTTATTCGATAATATCTTCGATTTCTTCCTTGAAATGGTTGATCATACGTTGACAAGTAATCTGCCTTTTGCAATCTGCGCAAAACAGGATAAAGTGTGGATTCTGAAATATCCATCACTTCTTGAACTTGCTGAGTAAGTGAATAACCATACACATCTTCTTTTGCCACGATTGCTAATACACAGGCATCTAGAAGTGCGGAACCAAGTTGAAAAGACATTGCTACACCTCCAGCTTATATTATATCCCTTTCTATATTATACGACGTATAATATCATGATTAACCATATTATATGGCGTATAATATCATGTGTCAACATATATTGGAAAATATGTTAGAAATTTAGAAACCCCTCTTTTTTATTAAAATAATTTGTATTTTTCATAAAAATAGATTGGGAAATGAGAAAAATTACATGAGAAAGAGGAAATTCTATTTCAAAATGGAGTGGTAACGTAGATGATGGAAAATTATCATCAAATCTGATTCCTGTTTTGGAAGAATTACATGATATTTGCACGATTTTTTCAACTTATGCTCGATTTTTCGTTATTTTGCACGATTTTCTAGATTTATGCACGATCTTCTGTTTATTTGCACGATAATTGAAATTTATGTACGATCCTCAAAATTAGGAGGTTTATTTGATAATGTACTTTTGGATAGTTTAAAAGAGAAGTAATACCATTCAGAGCAGAAATTAATTAAATCCGAAAACAATAAAGGAGCTGCATTTCGCAGCTCCTTTATTGTTTTTAATTTATCAAGTTCCACAAAAAGTACGATAAGGCTGAGAGGTCGGTGGAGGAGGTGTACAGTACTCATCCTGTTTAGGTAAATGTTCATAGGGACTGGAAAGAACATCAAGTAGCCGCTCCATCACACTATAGTCCCCTTCGTTCACTGCGGCTTCAAGTGCCTCTTCTACCCGGTGGTTCCGAGGGATAACCGTAGGATTGCTATTCCGCATTAACTGATGGGAATCCTCTTTCGATTCCTGTTGTCTTTCGAGTCTTGCCTTCCAACTTTCATGCCACTGGGCAAATTCTGAACTCTTAAATAATGATGAATCCTCAAGCTTATCAAAAGTTAATGCACGGAAAGTAATCGTAAAGTCCGCTCGATACTTTTGCATTAGTTTGAAGAGCTCCTCTATAAGATTGAAATCCTCAGCCTCTTCGTTAAAAATCCCCAATTTTGCTCTCATCCCTGCTAGCCAATGGGATTGATATAACGTTGAAAACTGTGAAATCTCATCCTGTGCCAGTTTAACAGCCTCTTCCTCATTATCATGAAGCAACGGCAACAGTGTTTCAGCAAATCTTGCGAGATTCCATCCGCCAATAATCGGTTGATTCTTATAGGCATAGCGCGCATGTCTATCAATAGAGCTGAATACGGTTTCTGGGTCATATTCATCCATAAATGCGCAAGGCCCATAATCGATCGTTTCCCCGCTAATGGTCATATTATCGGTGTTCATCACCCCGTGAATAAAGCCAACCATTTGCCATTTAGCAATCAATGCTGCCTGTCTCTCAATTACTTCTTGAAGCAGCGATAGATACTTGCTCCGATTATCTTCAATATACGGATAATGGCGTTTAATCGTATAGTCAGCTAGGACACGAAGATCTTCACCTGTCCCCCAATTTGCAACATATTGAAAGGTCCCAACACGTAGATGACTGTCAGCCACTCTTGTCAGAATAGCACCTTCTAGAACGGTTTCTCGGTACACTTTATCTCCGGTTGTCACCACTGCTAAACTTCGAGTAGTAGGAATTCCTAGTGCATACATGGCTTCACTAATAATATATTCGCGTAACATCGGCCCTAGTGCAGCTCTTCCATCTCCACCACGTGAGTATGGCGTTCTGCCTGACCCTTTAAGCTGAATATCAAACCGTTCACCTTTAGGCGTGATTTGCTCCCCAAGCAGGATAGCCCGACCATCTCCTAACATCGTAAAATGCCCGAATTGATGACCCGCATAAGCTTGAGCAAGCGAATGACCACCTTCAGGAATCACGTTACCAGCAAATATCGCCAAGCCATCTTCATTTTGCAAAGCTTCAGGATTTAATCCGAGTGAAGCTGCTAAAGATTCATTAAGAATGATTAACTTTGGTGAGTTTACAGGAGTTGGTTTTAGGCTTGTAAAAAAGGAGTTCGGCAAACGAGCATAACTATTATCAAAGTTCCAACCTGCGTCTATCTCATTTTGATTTGTCATTTTATCCCCCTTTCTTAAAGAAGTAATAAAAGCTTTTTATGATTAGTATTCTACTTTAGATAGTAACATACTCAAGTTTCTTTTAGTGTTTACCACCATCCAAATAATTACTTGCATACGTAAATTTTTTCTTTTGTTAAAGATAAAAAGAAACAGCAGGATTTCTATACACTGAAGAGAAATTACTTATTATCACTTTCTTCACAGAAGAGTTTGGAGGAAAAACATGATTGAGGTTAGAACAATTAAGCCGGAAATGACATATAGTCTTCGGCATCAAATTTTACGCCCACACCAGACATTAGAAGATTGCCAATATGAGACTGATCACGAGACGGGTACCTTTCACATTGGAGCTTTTTATCAAGAAAAGCTTATTAGCATTGCTTCCTTTTATATCGAAAACAATCCTGATTTTTCGAGTGATAAGCAATATCGCTTACGAGCAATGGCAACGCTAGATGATTTTAGAAAGTTAGGTGCAGGAAGAGCGATCGTTAGCTTTGCTGAAGGCTTGATTAATGAACAGGGGGCTGACTTACTGTGGTGTAACGGAAGAACGAATGTACAGGAATACTATCATAAATTAGGCTTTAAAGCACATGGTGAGGTTTTTGATTATCCACCCATTGGTCCGCATATTGTGATGTTTAAGGTATTATCATAAAGATCTATTTAGGCTACTACATTTTCTCAATAAAAAACCCTCGTGTTTGAGGAGATATTGCATAGTATTGTAAGGATAGTCATATTGATTCAGTTAAGACTCTAGATGACTATTTTACGTTATTAAATATGGATATCCTCATCAACAAGAGCCCCTTGTTTCACATAATGGATAATTTTTGCCGACTCTGTTTGAACTCGTTTTCTGCCATTTTCACTAAGAAACCAGTTATCTTTTCCTGTCATTCCATCATAAGCGGGACAAAGCGTAAATTGAATCCAATTCGGCATATAGGTTTTTAAAGTTAAGTGCAATCTCCTCATATGATAAGGAGCTGTTACAACGATAAGTCGTTCCATCTTATATAAATGAAACGCCCTATCTAATACTAATAGGGAGGCAAGTACATTTTCTAATGTATTTAATGATTTGTCATCTATTAAGATATCTTTTTCAGATACTCCTAATGAGATGGCTTCTTTTTTTAATAAAAGTGCTTCTGGCAACTTATTATCATCCCACTTCACACCGCCAGAAAACAAAATCGTACCCGCTCGTCCCTGCTTGTATAGCTCTATAGCTTTAGGTAAGCGATACTGAACAGCCATACTGCTGCCTACTACAAAAATACAATCTCCAGATTGCTGATCATCCTCGATACCAGAAAATAGAAGGTTTGTCATCTGGCTATCAGTCAGATTTTCACTGTCTAATTTAGAAATATTCATTTTTCACCTCCACGATTATCGATAATTTTTTGAGTAAGAGCTTGTCCAATAGTATATTTTAGGAAATCACCTCAACAAAATCAGAGCTATTATTTCAAGATATGCTTGTTCGAGCATTTATGCTAATCCTTTTCCCTCCGCTCACAGCTATGTAATAAAAAAAAATTATAATATATCTCTTAATGCCTCTTGTACTGTATTAAAAGTAAAGGAGAAACCTTCTTGCTCCAATCGTTTCGGGATCACCCAACGGCTTTTCAGTACTAATTCTGTTTCCGTTTTAATGAATATTGCACCGATTTCAAGCAGCCACTTTGGGGATGGGAAGCCAAACGGCACGTTCATTTCTGCTCGAACGAATTGCATGAACTCACGATTCGTTACAGGATTCGGAGCCGAACAATTAAAGACACCACTAAGATCCTCTCTATTCTTTAGAAAAAGAATGATTTGGAATAAATCCTCAATATGGACCCAGCTGAACTTTTGATTACCGCTACCTTGTACACCGCCTAGTCCGAACTTCGCTAAATTTCGATAGGGAGTCATAACCCCACCATCTTTCCCTAACACAATGGCGATCCGAAGTGCGATCTGCCTTGTGCTTGGCAAATGAAAGCGAAAGAATTCCTTCTCCCAGTTGGTCGCGACATCCACTGAAAACCCTGTACCAATTTCACCAGTTTCCTCTGTCATTGGACGATCATCAGCATGACGATAAATCGTTGCTGTACTAGAATTTAGCCAGACGCTTGGAGGGTTTTTGCATGCTAACACTGCTTCCCCAAGAATGTTTGTTGTGATAATTCTTGATTGCATAATTTCATGTTTATTTTTCTCATTATAGCGACAATTCACTGATTTTCCTGCAAGATTGATAAGAAGTTCAGCACCTTCTATCGCTTCAACGATAGATTTTCGGTCATCCCAAGAGATATTCTGAGGTTGCCTTGAAATGATGAACACCTTGTATCCTAGATCAGTAAATTTACTCTCAAAGTATTGACCAATAAAACCAGTTCCTCCTGCTAAAACGACTTTTTTCATATGAACCCCCCTCGTCTTCATTCTTAGTCAGCTAACAATGATATAATTGGATTTATTTTTAACTATTCAGAATTCTAAAATTAAATTCAACCTTCAAATCTATTAAAAAAAGACTCAATCTCTTTTTTATTTTTTAACGTAATAATCTCTTTGATAGATCCTGACTTTTGAAGCTTCTGAAAGCGTTCAGCCATTTTTTTCTTCCGTGCGTGGTAAGTCGTATAGATAAACTTAATGAAATCCCAATCTAGTTTTTCCTTACACCCTTCACCCATATCAATACGCGTTTTTCCAATGTTTAATAACCACCGCCGAACAACACGGTATAGACAAACATATAGTGGGAGTTCTAGATAGATGATGGTGTCAGCATGTTTTGTGCGAATATCAAATGTACCCGTGTAATTCCCGTCAATCACCCATTGAGCCTGAGTCGCTATTTCTTGTTGAGCTTTAATAAATTCCTCTTTTTTAGCTTCCACCCAGTTCGGTTTCCAATACAAAGCATCTAAATGATAAACATTTATATTTATAGCTTCCCCTAAATTCCGGGCAAATGTTGACTTCCCCACACCTGAAGAAACCCCTATGACCATAATCCGCTTCATTCGATTTCTCCCTTCTCATTCAGTAGTTTTCAAGAGTATCTTAGTTATGAGCCTCATGCTTTTTCCACATAAAATAGTTGTAAGCTAGTTGCAGTATGAATACTAATAAAAGCAGCATCGTAATGATTACCTTCAATTGCAAATTCCACACAGGTGTCAAATACATCAAAAGAAGTGCAGGAATAATGAACAGAGTTGTCCATAGGGTACGAATCATCTTTCTCCGGTAACTTAATTTAAAGTAAATGAATGAAAATCCAGTATCTACCTTCTTCTTTTTACGATAGATCACTGAAAAAATAATGATAACTGTTACATTAATGACTACAAAAAATGATAATAGCCATATCTCCATAAATCTCCCCCCTTTCATCGCAACCATCTTTTTAATCTATGCACGTTAAATGATGATATTTCTCTACAGGAAGAATGTAAGCCAGCCTATAAGGAAGAAGTTCGGAATAACTAACAAAATGGAAAGTCCTAAATATTTTTTTACAAGTGATAAAGCTGCTCCTATATAAAGAAGCGGAAAGATTAATCCCCATATCTCAAAGCGTGGAGTAGCAGCTAAGTATAATGACAGTGGCACTATAAGAATGGCAGAAATAAAAAGGAGTTTCGGTTTCTTCAAACTTATCGCGAAGATGGAAAGGACAAGAGAGGCAATCATGAAAGGCCAAAATAATAATTGCATAAAAAATCCTCCTTATATTCTAAATAACCCACAACTCAACATTAGCAGAATATGGAATTTAATAAAAGAGGTTAATATGTCTGAAACGTTCTACTTAGACAGTTAAAGGAATAATACCACGGCAATCGAAAACCAACTGTCAAAGATTATAACTATATCCAATTACAAGCGAAACTAAACAACCAGTCGCCGGTTCAATACCGACAACTGGTTGGGTAAATGCTTTTGGATCTTTGTCTTCAAGACAGGGGCAATCTCCCACTGTATATCAAACCTTTTTTTATTACATTTATGCTAATTCTAACCCTTCGTTGACAAAGAAAAGTTTAGTAGGCTATCAGAATTAAGACTATAAGAAACAACTTTCTTCTTGTGCTGCTTGACTACATCAACGTGATTATCGGATTTATAAACAAAGTAATTAACATCTTCTTTGCCTCTTTTTACGTTCATGACAAATGGAGTGACATTAGTCTCTGGATGCAGAAATAATTTTTCATTGCCTGGAAATATATAATGTTTTTCCAAAAAGTTAGCTTCATTAAAATGGTCAGTAAATCTACTTTTTTCTTCCTCTTCTAAATGCTCTCCATTAAACGTTATAGTAACATCTTTTGAATTAAGTTTTGGATGAAGTGCAAATTTACTTAAAAACCATCCCACAAGTGCACTTGGAGGACTCATTAACAATTTAAGAAATAAAAATAGTATCGAAATAACCCACACCAATGTCATATATATCAACTCTTTCAATAAGAATCTCTGGTTATTAATATACCAAAGGTATTTATCTTAATAACATTAATATATTATCACAAAACTATTTAAGTGCATAATTTACTAACTCCTCCATTTGTTCATGTGAGACAACATCAGTACTGTTAAATCATCCATATTGTTCTACCCCTTTATCAAAACAACAACCTACTCTAATTAAAAAGCGTCCCTGATATTAATCAGAAACGCATAGACCATTCTATTTTTTTCTTCTTCGGGTTACATAAACAATTCCCACTAATAGCAATCCCGAAACTAATGCTATGATATATAGATTATTATTATTTTCATTCGTATCAGGTGATATTACCTTTGTCGGTTTTTCACCTTTTCCTAATTCCAGAATGTCTGTAGATGCAGCCGACAGAAGATTGGTTCTCGAGCAAAGGTTTACTCTAATTTGTCCTTCCGATTCATTCGCGTAAACTAAATACTCTTGATTTTGCTCAAATTCAAAGCCGCAGCTTGCTGAGTCTCTTTCTGTGTAAACGATCATTTGTGAATTGCTTTTGCCTTTCCAAACTTCAGCAACCTCAAATTTTACTGCGATCAGGTCGGCAGATGATTGAATTAGCTTATTCCTATTCTTATCAACCATTTCAATTACCTTACCTGAGAACACAGCTGAGCTACGCTCTAATTCTTCTTTTACAGGACCAGGTTCAGCACAAGAGCATGCATAGCTGATGGTTGGCGAATAATTTAAGATAGAAAAAAACATTAGAGAAAGCAGCATAATGCTCATTAATTTTTTCATTTCATCGTCCCCTTTTTATTTTTTAGACGATTGGAAATGTTAAGAAGTTACATAACAAAAATGCCCGCGATTGCTCACCACCGAAAAAGATCTGAGGGACATGAAAACCATTTCACTGCATAATCCAAGCCAAAAGTCCTTCATTACATAGATGAAGGACTTTCACACGAAAAAACCCTTCAGAAATGTCCCTCATATTCAAAAAAACAGGGACGATTGAACAGATACACGAAAAAACGATCGGCCCAATCAATTATTTATTTTTTGACAAACATAAATCATCGAATAGCTATTCGTATTAATAGGATTTTTGTTCCAATCACTATAAATATGAAGAATTTTTAATTGATGTTTATCTAGTAATCTTTCCATCTCTTTAGGGAATACATAACGTAGCTTAATACGTGTTTTCAGTTCTTTTACTATTTTAGTCTGATTTAAGTATTTTCGAATCGTTGTATACTGTTGAATTTGTTCCAATCCATCATAATGACTGATTGTCGAAAGTTCTACTTTATAACCAGTATCTGCATCAATATAGCTCGTCCAAAACTCCTCTGTAGGAGGTTGAAGGAGCTCTTCTATACTTGGAAACCTTGTATCAAAAACAAATAATCCATCTTCTTTTAATTGCCTTGAAACACTACTAAGTAACCCATCCTGAGCTTTATTTGTTAAAAAGTGTTGAAAGGAATTTCCTACTGAATAAATAAAATTACTCTTTATATCTAAATTCAGATTTGTACAGTCTTCATGAATCCATGTAATAGCAAGATTTGCTTTCTTACTTTTATCTTCCGCAGCTTGGAGCATCCCTTTATGGACATCAACACCAATCATCTCATGTCCTGCCAATCCTAACGGAATCGTTATACGACCCGTTCCACATGCAATATCAATAATTGGCCCTTCACAATTCCTTGCTAGTTCTGCAAGAAATTCAAGATCAAACGTACCTTGATTTTCTTTATCATAAAGAGCTGGATTATCAAATTCTTCAAAAAACTGTTCCATATTTATCCCCACATCATTTATATTGTTAAACAAATTTTATAACAGACTTATCTTCTATAGCCTTAACTAAAATTCCTTCTTTTTCCCTTATGATGGCCTTTTCAAAATAAAAGAGTGCTATTGGTAGATATTTATCCTACCAATAACACCCTGGATTCTGAGTAATTAATATAATTGTTTTTCCAAACTAGAACAATCCTGTAACTTCACCTTCACTATTAATATCGATTCTTTCTGCTGCAGGTACTTTCGGTAAGCCTGGCATTGTCATCATTGCACCCGTGATAGCGACAATAAAGCCTGCTCCTGCTGATACTTTTAAATTACGGATTGTAATTCTAAAGCCCTCTGGTCTGCATAACAGGTCTTTGTCATCTGAGAAAGAATATTGTGTCTTTGCAACACATATTGGCAACTTTCCAAAGCCCATTTCTGTTAACACTTTCATTTCCTTTTTTGCTTCACCTGTAAAATCGACTCCGTCTGCACCATATACTTTCGTTGCGATTTTCGTGAGCTTTTCTTCAATTGAATCTTCATCTTCATAAACAAATTGGAAGTTGTTTTCTTGTTCAACGACGTCTTTCACTCTCGCAGCTAGTTCTAAACCACCTTTGCCTCCTTTGCCCCATACATCTGCAATAATGGCCTCAACACCAATCTTTGCACAAGCACGTTTTACTTCTTCCATTTCTTCTTCTGTATCTGTCGGGAACTTATTTATCGCTACCACCATTGGCAAACCATAATGCGTTTGAATATTTTCGATATGCTTCATTAAGTTCGGCATACCTTTCACGACTGCATCAACATTTTCCTTGTTTAATTCCTGCTTATGAACCCCACCATGAAGCTTCAAGGCACGAATGGTTGCTACTAAAACGACCGCATCTGGATGAATATTAGCGTTTCTACATTTAATATCAATGAACTTTTCAGCACCTAAATCTGCGCCAAAGCCTGCTTCCGTTACGACATAATCTGCATATTTTAGAGCCATTTTCGTCGCAATGACACTGTTACAGCCATGAGCAATATTGGCGAATGGTCCACCATGAATAATGGCTGGTGTCTTCGCTAATGTCTGAACTAGATTTGGACGAATGGCATCCTTTAATAGTACGGTCATGGCTCCTTCTGCCTTCAAATCTCCAGCAGTAATCGGATTTCCTACATTTGAATAACCGATGACTATATTTCTAATTCTTTCTTTCAAGTCATCTAGATCGTTAGACAAGCAAAGGATGGCCATAATTTCTGATGCTACTGTGATATCATAGCCATCCTCTCTCGGCACACCATTCGTTTTCCCATTTAAACCGTTCACGATATACCGAAGCTGACGATCATTCATATCGACTACACGTTTCCAAGTGATTCTACGATTATCTATTTCTAGTTCATTGCCATGGAAAATATGGTTATCAATCATCGCTGCTAATAAGTTATTTGCAGCACCAATCGCATGGAAATCACCAGTGAAATGTAAATTGATGTCTTCCATTGGCACTACTTGTGAATAGCCGCCTCCTGCTGCTCCACCCTTTACACCGAATACTGGACCTAGTGAAGGTTCTCTTAATGCAACAACAACCTTTTCACCAAGCTCATGAAACGCGTCTGCTAATCCGACCGAAGTTGTTGTTTTTCCTTCTCCAGCAGCAGTTGGTGTAATCGCTGTAACTAAGATCAGTTTTCCATTTGGCTTATCCTTTAGTCGTTCTAGTTCACTAATATCCAGCTTAGCCTTGTACTTCCCGTACATATCTAACGTACTTTCGTCAATTCCAATGCTCTTCGCTATATCAACGACCGGAATCATCGTATTTTGATTTGCAATTTCAATATCACTAAGATGTGCCATTGTCATTCTCCTTTAATGTAAATTTGTAGATTTCATTTATCGAGGGATAACGGGCTATACGGAGGGGGAATGTACAGCCCGCAAATGTTCGGATTCTCCACCTAACATTCATAGGAAAATCCTAGCTAATGATGATTCACCTTATAAGCTTTTTTCAATATCGTGATATATCTTGTCAGCAATCTCGCTACCTTCTGCTAATATTGCTTTTCCTTTTTCGAAATACTCATTTTTGAAAGCTTCATCCTTAACGCCACCTAAATTAATAAGAACATTTAGCCAGCTTCCATATAATCCAGCTTTCATTGTCAGTGCAGCAACACCTAAGTCACTCGCAGCGTTCGTATTGGATTTACCAACTGCCATTGATGTTAAGCGAATCCCTTTAACAATTAGCTCCATTGTTTCAAAAGGAACCTTTGTCGCATTTTTGAGTGCAGCTTGCATCGCTTCTTTTCTTCTTTCTTTGTCCTCTTCTGTTTCCTTTGGTAAATCGAATACAGCAGATACTTGGTTAAAGGCTTCTGTATCAGCATCAATTGCTATTAGGAGCTCATTGCTCAAAATTCTCATCTTGCTTAATAAGCTTTCCATCTCATCATTGTATTCCGCATATTTCTTTTTACCGACTGTTAACTCCGTAACCATTTTCGTTAAGGAAGTACCTACTGCAGCAACAAGTGCTGAAGCTGAGCCACCTCCTGGAGCAGGTTCATTTGATCCTAATACTTCAATAAATTCAGTAATTTTCAAATCGACTAATTTACTCATCTTTCAATCTCCTATTCTAAAAAGATTTTAGTTTAGTTGTTCAGCATTTACTGTTTCAGGATTTTGCATAGCTTTACGTGATTTTATCCAAGAGCGCAGCATTTGAATCGCCGTATAGATGACAACAAAGAAAATAACTTTCTGTAACATGGCTATTGGCATATTCTTAACGATGAAGGCTGCAATGATAACTCCAAGTGGTCCACAAATGAGAAATGCTATAGATGCTTTACGGTGATATTGACCTTCTTTCACATATTTAGCACCAGAAATTGTTTGCATGAATGCTGTAGCGCCTGTCATAAGCGGGTATGCAGTAAGTGGAGACAAACCTAGAACGAAAGACATGGCCATAATCGGTGCATATTGCCCAATTCCTAGACATGCTGCCACACCTACAACAAAGCACCAAACAAATCCAATGGCTAATTTTGTTCCACGTAATCCCATTTCAACCCCATTCATTTCGAATAGGCTAATAAATCCGGCAAACATTAGAAATGCGACAACAAATAATGCGACACCCATTGCAAGTTGGATTTTTGCTTCAGATAACCTTGACACAACTGAAGCACCGAAATAGGCTCCAAGCATAGTAGCAGCGATTAAAACAACAAGTGTCAAGTAATCTACTTTCACTATCGTAATAAAGATAAATGCTTCTAAAAAAACGGATGATGTCGTTCCTACATTCAATGTTCCGGGAATTTTTTTATCTGGCATCATTTTCCCAATTTTAAATGTAGCCGTAGAAAGAGCAAAACTACCAATTCCTAATGTATCGAAGAAGTTTACGATTGTTCCAATAATTCCAAATGAAGCAAATTTTTTCGTAGATATATCTTCAAGGTTGCCCTCTTTTTTCGCTTGTAAGTAGTCTTTAATGAAAATACGCAGGTAATTAAGGAATAGTACAACCAATATTGCTAGAATTATTTTTATATACATAACTATTGCTCCTTCGCAATTAGTTTACCTGTTTGGAAACGGGGCATTGAGGAATGCCCCATCTAAACATAACCAATGCACTATTTTACAAGTGAAACTCGATAATTTGCGCTGGATCAAAACCTATTAATTTCATATTTTCTTCTAAAACGCTAACTAATTTTTTGTAGTCTTTACCATCGAATTCATAGCCGAATTGTTTCGCTGCCTCTACTACATAATCAACCTTAAGCGGTCCAACAAGCTCAGTAGCAATTACTTTTGTTCCTCTTTTTTGAGCTTCTTTTTCTACATAATCGCGTAGCATAACGAGTGGAGTTTCTGTTGCGTTAAATACGTTCATTGAAACAGCTGTGCCTGGTTTTCCTTCATCTTTAAATCCTACACTCTTAATCGATAACCAACCGTGTTCTTCACTCTTAACTAATTTAGCGATTTCTTTGGCAATACTTACGTCTTCTGATTCGACGAAAACGTTATAAGCTACTAATCCTTCGTAATCCGAGCATACTGTACAAGCTCCCTTTTTCGAATCTAGCTTGCCATCAACTGATAAATCCGGCTGTCTCATTTCTCTATCTGGATGGCCTTCATCTTCAAGTAGAGCCTTTAAGCCTTCATACTGGCCTTTGCGAATATTTGTATTTGATTTTTTATACTCTGTCCTTGCGTTCAATCCAGAGAAGAAAACTGGAACTTTCGTATTTTCATATAGTGATTGACCTAACTTTTCCGCTAATTCCTTTGTTTCTTCTATTGTAATGTTCTCAAGTGGGAATACCGGGAATGTATCGAGCGCACCGATACGAGGATGGTCTCCTTTTTGAACTTCCATATTGACATTTTCATAAATTACTTTTGCCATTTTTAACATTGCTTCTTCACAATGCTGTGGTTCAATGATAAAAGTTAATACCGTTCTGTTAAAATTATGTTCTGGTTCAACAGCAACAATCTTTACAGATTCAACTTGCCTTACCGCATCTACAACCGCATTAACAACTTCAAGATTACGTCCTTCACTGAAATTCGGCACCGCTAAAATGTGTTTCTTGCTCATAATGAATTCCTCCTTAAAGTTTTAAGTAATTTATTTGTTTTCCTGACTACACCTTCATCATAAAATGTAAGCGTCTACAAAACGTCTAAAAATTTTTTAACCTGAGTTTTTTGTTGACGTTTTTGTGAATATATAAGACTATGCGAGCAATAAAATTTGACGTAATCCTTTTAATTTTTAAGAATGACTCTTTTCGCATATAATGTTGTTCGACATCTCTTTCACCTTGTTTCTCACCGTTGATATAAAATACAATGACCCTGTTATAAGGAAGAAATCTTCTTCATCCATTTTATTTAGAATAGAGCTCATCGCGTCTTCCCAATTATTCACGATATTTTGATGACCATATTTTTTATAATCTTCTTTTGTTAAAGCCTGATTATGCTCAAAGGAAGTTATAATGAATTCCTCATATTCGATTTCTTCCAATAATTGAAGCATCCCAGAGATATCCTTCGTATTAATGGCTGAAAATAGAATATAAAGTTTGCCTTTATCCGTTTTTCTCATCATTTCCTGTACATTGTGCTGTAATCTTTTCATTGCATGGACATTATGTGCACCATCCGTTATGATATATGGTCTTTCAGATAAAATTTCCATTCTTCCTGGAATAAATGCTTTGTTCAATCCTTCACTTATCATTAGTTTATTAGTAGCAAGCTGACATTTTTCCATAAAAGTGTAATAAATTTGGAGTGCCATTCCTGCATTTTCTACTTGATGCTTTCCAAGTAGTGTCGTATATAAAAGCGGATGCTGCTGTGAGCGATTTGTAAAAGAAAAATATTCTCTTGAAAGGTGTTCTGACAATATGTGCTGTACCGTGTATTCTTCGTTAAATCGATAAATGTCCGCTCCGACGCTTGTAGCCTTTTGTTCAATAACGTTTAATGCCTCTTCACATATATTCCCAGTAACAACCGAGCAACCTTCCTTAATGATTCCTGCTTTTTGCTCCGCAATTTCTTCTATTGTATTGCCTAGAATTTGCAGATGGTCCAAACCTATTGTCGTAATTCCACAAACAATGGGTGTTACAACATTTGTACTGTCTAACAATCCACCTAGCCCAACTTCAATAACAGCAACATCGACCTGTTTCTTATGAAAATACATGAACATCATCGCCGTGATGACTTCAAATTCGGTTGCTCCATTTACACCTTCGCTCTTGTCCATTTCTAGCACAATCGGCTTTATCTTATTTACTAAAAAAATAAGGTCATCATTCGAAATATGATGACCATTTATACTTATTTCTTCATTGAAGCTTTCGATAAAAGGAGAAGTAAACGTACCAACGACTAGTCCACTATGTTGTAAAAGCTCTTTTACATACGTTACCGTTGAGCCCTTTCCATTCGTTCCGGCTATATGAATAACCTTTAATTTTTTTTGCGGATCCCCTAATTTTTCAAGTAAATATTCCATTCTGAATAAACCAGGACGAATTCCAAATTGATCGCGACTATGAATCCAATTTAATGCTTCTAAATAGTTATTCTCCATGCTATTTCCTCGATTCTACTTTCGAAAATTTTCGAAGCATCATGTATAAAAGACTGACTTCTACAGGGTAAAGCAAAACAGCCTTAACCAATCGAGGTACAGCGAAAAAGTATGTTCCATACATAATATTGAGCCAAATCGGAGTCATAATTAAGTTAACAATCACCGTTACTAATAGTACTGCTACCGCTACCCTTGGTAAGGTAATTTTTTTATTATGGAGAAGGAATCCATAGATGACCCCCATTACTAATGCATTTAAAGTAAAGCCAGGGAAAAACATCCCATTTGGTCTTAAGAAAAAGCCAATAATATCACCGATGGAAGCTGCTAACCCCGCATTAAGTGGTCCATATAAATAGGCCAGCATGGCAATAGGTAAAAAAGCAAAGCCAATTTCTAGAAGCGTTCCGAATGAAATCGTAAACTGATTTAAGACTAAATTAAGTGCAATTAATAAACCTGTAACTGTTAATTGCTTCGTTGATATTTTGTTATACGCTGTTAATGTTCTTTCCATACTCATGTAAACCACCCTTTCGTTTATATGATTTTCTTACAATTAACTCACCCTAGCACCCTCATTGCTTGTTTGTGTGAACAGCTTTTCTTCTTTAGCTTTAACACTCGCTTGATTTTCTGATTTTTCCTTGTAAGCTATGACATAAAATCCACTAACAAATAACGCTCCACCAACTGCATTACCTAGCCAAACAGGAATAATATTAAATAAGAAGTCAATCCATGAAAGCTCTCCAACGAAAATGGCCGCAGGAATGATGAAGAAATTAGCAACAACGTGCTGGAATCCAATTAAAACAAAGATCATGATCGGAAACCAAATCGCTAATATTTTTCCAGCATAGTCCTTTGCTCCAAAACAAAGCCATACACCCATTCCAACTAGCCAGTTACAGCCAATTCCTGAAATGAAAGCTGCAAGAAAGGTCGCATCAACCTTTGCATTAGCTGTCGAAAGTGTTTTTTCTAAGAATACACCCTCTGTTAACCCGATAACATGACCAAATAAGTAAGCGACAAAGATAGCACCAACGCAATTATAAAAGCTGACTAAAAACCAATTTTTCAGTAAATCTCTAATCGGGATTTTTTTTGAAAACCAGGCGGCTCCAACTGCCATCATATTACCTGTAATCAGTTCACCTCCGCCTAATAAGATGAGAATAAGTCCTATCGGGAAAACACTTGCCCCAAGTAAGTGTGGCAAGCCGCCCCATTCAGCAGGTAAATTCCCTGAAACTCTTATATAGGCTAAATAGCCAAGTGCAATAAAAGCACCACCGATAAAGGATAATATTCTTATCTTTTTTTTGGGCATTTTTGTCTTTTCAATCCCTTTACTAATCGCAATATTGACAATTTCGTTTGGATTATAATAACCCATCTTGCTTCACCCTCATTCTCTCTATCAAATTTGCCTTGGCGAATTTGCTGCAAAATTTTTTATCGAGCTTGCTCGATGAATTTCCAATAAAAAATCTAAGGCATCCGCCGGAGGCTTTAATTTACTTACTATTTAGTCTAGATTTAGCCCATCTATTAAACGTCGAAAGACTCTCATGAAGTCTTAGGTTTCTAACATACACACAAAAGAGGCGTTCTGTAAGAGCGATTTCTCGCTTTTTGAACGCCTCTTTTACATCTCGAAATATTTAATATTTTCAACTTACAAGTGGAGATTTATTTTGTTTTCCTTTCCGATCATCATAGTCTGGATGATGAAAGTCCTCTAAATATGGATGAAAAACATGATACAACTCTTTATTCGTCTTCATTTCAACCATAATTGATTTTTTCGCTTCAGCAATACTGTCTAATTCAAAAGGACTTTTTAAAATTTGAGCATGTTTATCAGCTAATTTTAAATACGTTAAAGCTTGCAAATAATCTTTTTCCTTAATAAGGAGTAGACACATATATTTTTCAGCAATTGGCTGTCTCAAATTGAATTCCAATTTATTATAAATGACTAGCGCATTTTGTAAATATTCCTTTGCTTTTGCGAAATTTTTCACATGGTAATATGCCGCGCCTGCATTTGTTTTGAATAAGGAGACGCTTATCCAAAGGTTCTTCTCCTTACAAATCGCTATCGCTTTCTCATAATAGTGTAGTGCCTCTCGATACTTCCCTTGCTCTCTGCGAATTTCGCCAATATTATTATAACAAGCAGCAATTTTCAAGCGATATTTCTCATATGTTCCCTTATCATGTTTATGAAGCAAGATACATTTACGAAAGATATTTTCTGATTCCTTATAGTTTTTTTGTAAAAATTCATACAACCCTTGGTAACGTAACCATACACCTACGATACATTTCTCAGTTGATTCATCAATGTATGGGAGGCCATTCGCTAATTCTTGCCCCATCATCTTGACCTTTTTTGCTTGTACCGCATAAATAATTTTTTGTTCAAAGCCTTTTAGGATAAATTCTGTATTCTTTTCCGTAATAGCTAATTGGATTACTTCGTCAATATTTTCTAATCCGCTCTCATATTGACCTGTTCTAATTTTATATCGGCCATCTAAATACCGTACATACATTTTATACGTATTAAGCTCACTATTTAATGGATATTCTTCCTTTACCTTCTCGAACAATTGAACAAGCTTTGCTATATTTTTCTCTGTATCTTCTTCACCGAGATAGATCTTGCTGAATGACTCTTCATCAAATTGAATGATCGGAAAGCGTTCATGGATAAAGTTAAGGAACATATTCATACTTTTTATCCGATATTTCAACACATAAGGATGATCGCCAGCTTTTTCGAAATGGTAAATGAGCTTGTAGTAAATATCTAAATCACTTAGATTATGCCGTAAATTTTGTTCAAGCAGTTTTCCAATACGATGATGTAATATCTTTTTCTTCCCATTAAAAACTTGTAAGTATTGAAACTCGCGTAACTTTTGATGGACGAATGTATAGCAAATATCACTTTGATAAGTAATTTCCTTCAATAACCCTTTATCAACTAACACTTCGGCAACTTCAATAATTTCAAGCTCATCTAAATCAAGGAGTTTTCCTAAAATCGAAATCGAGACATCATCATAAAACAGCGATGTAATTTCTAATATCCTTCTCTCATTTTTCTCTAAATCAACGAATCTAGATTTCAATACATCCATCATTCTTCCTGACATAATATTATCAGTTTGGTTATTTGTAATAGTCTGGATATATTCGGTTAAGAAAAATGCATTTCCTTCTGTTTCATGATAGATTTTCTGAATCATGTCACTTGAAATCTTTTTATCGGGTAGTGCCCGAGTGATAAATCTCGTCACTTCATTTTTATTAAACGGGGTCAATTCGAGTACTTCTACGTTTGCATAGTGATTAATATATACTAGAAATTTCTCGAGTTCTTGATTCATTTCATTTCTCATCGTGAAGAAAAAGAAGCAATTCTCTAATTCATCATTTACGAGTAAGCTATTTACTAATCGCATACTTGTTGCATCCATCCAATGAATGTCTTCAAAAACGAGAATTAGCTTTTTTCTGATAGATAATGTCTTTAATACTTCTAAAATAACATCCTCTATTTCATAAATTTTCGCAGGTTCTGTCGCCAGTCTTGGAATTTGCATAATCTCATTACGCTGACTATGAAATTCAGGAGCAATATTCCCTAGGACGTCGAGGATTGATTGTGGTAACTCTATTTGCTCTGCCTTGATGATTTTTAAGATTTTTACTAAAATTGACTTCCACGGTCTTAGAACATAGTTTTCTTCGAATTTATAACAATTCGCTTCAACTATATTGACCGCTTCATCCGTTATTTCATTAATAAAATACTCTTTCAAGCGAGTCTTACCAACACCCATATCCCCACGAATAAGGAATGATGTATGGGATTTTTTTTCGTTAAAGGCTTGGTAATTATTTTTGAGGAGCCTTGTTTCTTTATCTCTGCCAAAAAAGAATTTTTGGGTTTGTTTAACTTTATCTCTTTCATTCATTAAATCAAGAATTTCATTGTAGATCTTTTTCGCTTCTTTATTCGGTTCCACCTCTAATTCTTTTAAAAGCAGATCCGCCAAATCATTATATATAACAATGGCGTTCGAATATTTTTGCTGAGCTTTATAACAGTTCATTAGCTCAATATAGCCATTTTCATCATACTCATCTATTCTAATGATCATTCGGCAAATATTTTCTAGCTGTAAGTAGTCTTTGCTTTCTTTACATTGTTTCAGTTTATTCCAAAGACGGTTATTATAAATATAATTACATTCATCTCTAACCTCGTACATCCACCGTTCAAACTCATCTGCGTCCTTCACCGTGTAACCATGTAAAAATTCACCTTTGTAAACGTCGATATTATTTTCATTATGAATAAAATCATCGTAGTCTGATTCAATATGTACATCTGGATTCAAGGAGACTGAAGAAAGACCATTAAAAGTTAATAATTCCGTATCTACAAATTGCTTTTTTAAAGTGTACAATGCATTCCTTAAATTTTTTTTGGCTAGTTTGTCGTCCATTTCTGACCAGAGTAAATTCGCTAGCTGATCTCTTGTAGCAAACTTATTAACGACTAAGTAATAGAATAGTGCTTCTACCTTTCCAAATGGAAAAATGATTCTTTCATTATCTACAGTTGCTATGAAAGTTCCAAAAGAACTCACTTTGATTTTTCCCATTTTTCTTGCTCCTTTCTCTCGATCCCGTGATCTCTATTGAAGCAAAACGAATGAATGCGCTCTCATTTACATTATTAGTATAAAATCAATCAAATTGGAAAACAATAACTCCGGAAATTTTGTCCACGAAATGGGTGATATGTAAATATTTTGACACAAAGCGGATGAAATCTAGACTCAATTGCAGTGATAATGATAGAAGGAATATTTGGTTAAATATATAGTGGATGAGAGAGGGGTTTTTCGAAAAATTGAAACGTCTAGAAATTAATAGTAATATAAGAACACAATACGTTTTTTAGAAAGTGTGAATTGTTAATGTCATTGTTCGATAAAAAATGGTTTAAATTCATGATTGCGACCATCATGTTTTTAATTATCGTCCTTCTATTAAATATTAATAAGTTCATCTTAACTCCAATAGTGGTTTTGTTTAAAACCATTTTTCTACCTTTTGTCGTAGCGGGTATTTTATTTTATTTATGTCGACCATTAGTGACTTGGTTAGTAAAGAAAAAAATACCACAATGGATTGCCATTCTTGCTGCTTATATTGCGATAATCGTATTCATTTATGGCGTAATCAAACTAATTGGACCCGTTATTAATGACCAATTAGAACTATTTGTGAAAAATCTCCCGGTCATGGTTTCTTCTGTTATCGATTTAGTTAATTATATTCAAGCTAACCAAAGTTCAATTCCAGGCTTTATCCAGGAAGCCTTTCTAACTGCGATGGTAGAATTAGAATCACAATTACAATCCAATATTGGAAACATTGCAAATGGAATTCTTAGCGTTTTCGGTGTAATTGGTGGTTTTATCAATACGATTTTTTATCTTGTGATGGTTCCGTTTATTTTATTTTATATGCTAAAAGATAGCCATCGCTTTGCACCGAGTGTCGCTAAATTATTCCCAGAATCGAAAAGAGAGCACGTAAAAAAGATTCTAAAAGATATGGACAAGACGATTTCCACATATATTCAAGGCCAAATGTTAGTCAGCGTTATTGTTGGAATCCTTCTTTATATAGGCTATCTAATTATTGGACTAAACTATTCTCTCGTTTTAGCGATGTTCGGAATGTTTACAAACGTTATTCCATTTTTAGGTCCATATATAGCCGTCATTCCTGCATTCCTTGTTGCATTATTTCAAGACCCAATCATGGCTATATATGTTGCGATTATCATGTTAATCGCTCAACAGATTGAAGGAAATATTATTTCTCCAAATATCATGGGGAAAACACTAAAAATTCATCCTTTAACAATCATTGTATTAATTTTAACAGCCGGAAACCTACTTGGAATTGTCGGTGTTATCTTTGTTATCCCAGCCTACTCGGTAGCAAAGGTGCTTATCATCAACATTGTTAAGATTTTGAAACTAAAATAAATAATTCAATAAACAAGCCCACCAACACATCGTTTTTGGTGGGCTTGTTTATTGAATTAAAAACTATTGTACACTTTCAAAATCAATATTTGAATCGCCATTATTAACAGTAATCGATAATACTTTTTCTCCACCTTCTTTATGTGCCGGTAAATTGCTTTCACCTTTTTTGACATCACAAGAAATGGAGTAATCGTCATAATTCCCGTTGATTGTTCCATTAATGTCCCCGTTCTTTGTTTTCAAGGTCAAGCTGTTCCCCGCATTCAACTTTTCAAACTCAATATTTCCGCCGTTTGTAGAAAGGGATATGCTATCTGTTACTGTCACAGCTGGGAGAGAAATATCATCATTTGTTGTAGACAATACTAAAGAAGACACGAGCGTATCTGGGATCCGCAAAGTAATTTTTCGATTGTTGGCCGCAGCTTTACCCCCAATGTAATCCTTCCAATCCTTATTGGTTGCAGCGGTCATAGTCAGTTCGTTGTTATTGGAAATAGAAATTTCATAATATTCTTTGTCGCTTTCGTAGTAGTCGATATAAATCTGATTGTCGTTTGAGGGTAAAACATCAATTTCTCTGTCCCGAACATCAATGTAAATTGACTTAGTTTGTGTTCCGTCCGCTGTATAGCTTTTTGAGGTAAAGTTGTCCTCATTGCTTGAGCAGCCTGCAAGCAAAAGCAGTGCCCCGATAATAAACAAAATAAATGTAGTTAATCTCTTCATTTTAAAATCCTTCCTTACGTGTTTTGTTATATGCGGTTCTCAATGAATATTGTGACAGTAGTGTTGAATTACGTAATTCTTCATGTTTTAATATAATAAACCTTTGTGTTACACAAAAGTCAATGAGGAAAGTGATACTTTTGAATAAATATTTTTCAATCAGCGAAGCGGCTAAAATAGCAAATATGACAAGTGAAACACTGCGTCATTATGACCGTATCGGTTTGGTTAATCCAAATAAGAAAGACAAAGGTACTGGATACCGTTATTACTCCAAGCAGGATATTATACGTCTGAACACTGTCCATGCCTTGCAGCGAATGGATTTATCCTTACAAGAAATAAAAGAAGTTTTAGAATATGATGACCTTGAAAAAATCGTTGATTTTTTAGAAAAGGCAGAGAGAAAAGCGGATGAAAAAATAGCAGAGCTTCAAAATAGCAAATCGAAAATCCAATTAGCAAAAACAGATTATGAAAAAAAACTGCATAGGCAGAAAACAGACCAAAAGATATTTACAAAAGAATTTCCGAAGCGTGTTATCATGCTTTCCAAAACGTTAGAAGCTCCGACATTGGAAAATCTATGGAATTATCTAAGCCATTTTTACAACCAGGTTGACCCTACCGAGAAGGAACTATATGTTTTTGAGGATTTAGCAGGAATTTATACGAAAGACGGAAACTCACGCCTTTTTGCAATATGTATTTGCTATGGAGATACACAGGAACTAAAGATATTACCAGCGGGGAAATATCTCTGTGCTAATTGTACCGGAGAAACTCGGGATATTGTCTTAGAGGAATTGATAAAAGCAGCTAAAGAACAATATGGGGTAGAACCAGATTTTACGATCCAATTGATTGTTGTTTCCGGCATTTTACAATGGAATTATCAAATCCAAGTTCCATTGTAATCGAATATTACTCCTAATTGAAAAACGGCAGAGATAACTCCCTGCCGCCTTTCAATTAAGAGACTCTTTCCTTTCGTTGCAAAAGAACAGCTGCAATGACGATGACGCCTTTGAAGGCTTCACGTAAAAATGGTGGGACACCGAATAAATTTAAAAGGTTATTCATGACCGCGATTATAAGCATGCCGTACACGGTTCCGAGAATAAATCCCCTTCCTCCCATCATGCTTGTCCCGCCTACAACCGCCGCAGCAATTGCATCCATTTCCATTCCACGCCCAGCATTTGAAAAGTCCATCGAACCGATTCGAGATACTTGAATAATAGCAGCAATTGCAACTAGCAGCCCCATCAACGAATAAACACGGAGCTTTACCTTTTCAACATTGACACCAGAAAGACGTGCAGCTCGTTCATTCGAGCCGACTGCAATAATTTGTCGCCCAAAAGTCGTTCGCTTTGAAACATAGTAAAGAATATAAGCTATAATTGCCCAATAAACGATCGGCATAATCATATAACTACCCATTTTAAAACTGGCTATTTGAAGAAATTCACTCGGAACTGCTGGGTTATAGCCTTGCATAAAGTGCTGCGTCACACTTCGGAGAATTAACATTGCTCCTAGAGTTGCAATGAATGGTGGAACATTCCCTTTTGTAATCGAAACACCGATTAGCGAACCAAGCAAATACCCGAATAGAAGTACAAGGACAATCGTTAACATATATGCTGGGAGACCAGTAATCCCAACTATAGCAAGCAGCCCTTTCGTACCTGTATCAAGCAGCATCATTGCAAACGCACCAGTCATTACGAGCGTTGAACCGACCGCTAGATCAATTCCACCAGTCATAATAACAAAGGTCATACCTAATGCGACTATCCCAATGCTTGCGTTATTTCTTAATATATTTATCCAGTTATTCGTCCATGCTTGAAACCATTCACCAAACGAATTGTAATCAAAGCCAAGCACGAGTGTTTGCAAAATAACCATAATGACAAGGGCAATCATAATGCTAAATAGCGGATCCGTTTGCCACTTTTCTTTGAATTTCCGCATGAAATTTCGTTTATGCTTTTGATCAATTGGACTTCGCTGATGATTGATCGGAGGATTTTCGCTCATTCATCTCAGCTCCTTTCTCTTGTTCAATGTCCCCCTGTTGCTAGATGCATGATTTCATGTTCATTCATCTTCAAGCCTGCGACTTCCCCTTGAATAGCACCATGGTACATAACATAGGCACGATCACAAACGCGAATAATTTCATTTGCTTCGCTAGAAAGCACGACGATGGCAATATTTTCGTTCGCAAGCTCTAGAATGATGTCATAAATATCTTCCTTCGCGCCAACATCCACACCTTGTGTTGGATTATCTAATATAAGTAGCTTCGGACGAGCTGCTAGCCATTTTGCTAACACAACCTTTTGCTGATTTCCACCGGAAAGACTTGTAATCTTATCCGTAAGCTCCCCCATTTTTAAGCGGAGTGATGTTCGATGTTTCGAAAAAACATCCTCATGCTTTTTCTGATTAATAATCCCGTACTTTGAAAATTCCTCCCATGTTACGATTGAAGCATTTTCAATAATATCCAAATCTTTAATAATAGCGTTTTCCTTTCGATTACGAGGAACGTATGCGATTCCTGAACTCTTTGCTACATTTGGTTGAGAAATCCTTATTTCGTTCCCTTCTAAAAAAATCTTTCCACTCGTATGCGGCTGTGCCCCAAAAATCGCTTGAAAGAGCTCGCTCCTCCCATCACCAAGCAAACCTGTAAAGCCAACTATTTCTCCTGCGTTTATCGCAAAGCTAATCTCACGAAAAATATGCTTATAAGAAAGCTGCTCGACTCGTAGTGTTTCTCTACCAAGTTTTTTCTCACGTACTAATGATTCTGTTCTTACTTCATGACCAACCATAAAACGCGCAAGCATGGGAGTCGTAACACCATGAACAGTTCCTTCTGCAACAAGGTTTCCATCACGAAGTACAACATAACGGTCGCAAATTTCCATTACTTCATTAAGCTTATGAGAGATAAAAATAATCCCGACATTTCGTTCCTTTAATGTTCTCATCATCTGAAAAACCCGAGCGATTTCATGTTCTGTTAATGAGGTGGTCGGTTCATCCATAATGATGATTGAAGCGTTTGTCATCATTGCCTTACATATTTCGATGATTTGCTTATAAGATGCATCTAGCTCTCGTACAAGAAGTTTTGGATCTAGAGTTACATTCATTTCGGAGAAAATGTTTTCAGTTTCAGCAAGCATTTTCTCTAGGTCAAGGTTGCCTCTTTTCGTTTTTAATTCTCTGCCTAGAAACATATTTTCGTAGATAGGTAGATCATTAACTAGATTCAACTCTTGATGAATAAAAGCAATTCCAGCTCGTTGAGACTCTAATGGTGTCAGAAGCTCTACTTCTTTTTCATCAATATAAATAATTCCTGAATCCATCTGCAGGACACCACCGAGGATGTTCATGAGTGTTGACTTGCCAGCTCCGTTTTCCCCTAATAGGGCGCATATTTCTCCACCTTTAAGTGAAAAAGAAACATCCTTTAACACTTGATTGCTGCCAAATGATTTTTTTATGTTCCTCATTTCGATGTTCATCTCTTTAGTTCCCACCTTTTTTCAAGGCTAACAAATCAAAATCCTACTAACTTTACAAAACATCCTACTAGAAAGAGAGGCTACAGCAATGCTATAACCCCTCTATTCGCTAGCTTTACTAAATTAATATGGTGAATTCTCATCTAAGAAATCTTTATGATTATCGCGATCAACAATGGTAGTTGGGATAACTGTTACTTTCTCCGCATCTTCACCCTTTAACACCTTTAAAGCTACATCTACTGCGTCTTTAACCATTCCTGGGCTATATAATGCAGATTGAATCCAAATATCATTGTTTTCTGGCATCATCTTAAAGTATTCCTGCATACCGCCACCGCCCGTGACGACTTTAATATCGGTTCTTCCAGCTTCTTTAATCGCTTGCAATACACCGATTGACGTTTCATCATCCATTGAATAAACAGCATCAATCTTGGCATTGCTTGTTAAAATATCAGCAAAGTCCTTCAATCCATCTTCTCTCGTAAACTTCGTTGCATAGCTTAGTATATTTGTATTTGGAGCAATTTTTTCGATAGTTTCAACGAATCCTTTCTTTCTTAATTCAGAAACTGAGCCTGCAGTAGGAACTTCTAGCATGACAACTGTTCCGTCCTTACCGACTTTATCAACAATATAGTTTGCTCCTTGAATGCCCATATCTTCATTGTCCCCAGCAACACGGTAAACGCCATCAACATCAATCACGATGTCAAAGTTAACAATTTTAATTCCTTCATCTAAAGCTCGCTTAATGGGTACTTCCATCCCTTCCCATTGTGGAAATGCAACAATAGCTTCAGCTCCCCATGTCATTAAATCATCTAATTGCGAAGTCATTTCTTCTGCATTGGTACTCGTTTGAATTTTGTATTCGATTTCACCAGAAAGCTCCTTTGCACGAGCTTCCGCATGATAAGCAACGGCTGCAACCCAGCCATGCGTAACAGCAGGTGCTAAAATACCAACCTTATACTTTTTCCCATCTCCACTTCCCGCCTGCTCTGAGTTACATGCACTTAACAGTGGAATCAATATCAAACTAATCAACATTAATAATTTAATTCCTTTTTTCATCGAAATTGCCTCCCTAATTAGTTTTCTATTTTAATTTAATTACTTCCCCTGACATTAAAGACTGCTCAATAGCTATTAAAAGCTTTAACGTATAGAAAACATCTGTTAATGGAATGACCTCATTACTTTTATTTTTTTCTATGCAGTATAGAAAATAGGAAAGCTCGTTTTGAAAAGCATCCTCATTTTCAACAGGAATTGAAGTTACATTTTCCCCTTCATACAAAAATAGATAATTATTATTATTCAGTCTATTTTCGATATTTTTCCCCGCGGCAGAATGAAACTCAATCATCTCTTGTTTTCCTTGAACACGTAGTGCCATTGTAAATGGGAAGCCTAATGGCATGCGGTGAGATGCTTCGACAAATGCCTTTGCACCATTTTCAAATGAAAGGCTTGTCATCAAATGGTCCCATGTCCCATATTGATTTTTCGTTCCAACTGCATAAACAGACTCGACCTCACCGAGTAAATAAGTCGCAAAATCAATATCATGAATATGAAGATCAAACAAGGCCCCACCACTTTTCTCATGGTGTTTAAACCAATCACTCCATTGCGGGAATTGTCCTAATCGCTTTGCATGAAAAATTTCAACATCTTCTAATTTTCCATTGTTATAATAATTTTTAATCAGCTTGTATTCAGGCCAGAATCGTAATACATGCCCAACGAATAAGTGTACATCATGTTTTTCAACTGCAGCGAAAATTCTCTCTGCAGACTCAAGGGATAAGGTTAATGGCTTTTCACAAATAATCTGTTTTCCTGCCTCAGCCGCTTGAATAATATATTGTTCGTGCAAATAGGTTGGTAAGCAAATGTCCACAATGTCAACTTCACTATTCTCTAGTACCTTGGAAAATTCGGTTACTATTTCATAACGCTCTCTAATTTCTGGACTAGTGATTTCACTTCGCGTACATATGGTTGTTACTTCCGCATTTTTTATCTGCTCATAAGCTTGAAGATGAGCTTTTCCAATAAAACCAAAGCCGATAATCGCTATCTTCTTCATCGCTTCCTCCCTTCTAATCGGCAGTCACTAGTTGCTATTAGTCGAGATTATCTGTAAGCTTTGCCAAATAATGATAGGATTTTTTTACCGCATCATTCACTTCATGCAAGCTTCCAGGCCCAGCTGGGGTAAATTCAAGCTCTACACTAATCGGACCTTGATAATTTCCCTTTTGTAATATGGAAAATACTTTCGGAAAATCAATTTCACCATCGCCAATCGCTGGAAAATTCCATTCATGATAAGCACCGAGTTTATCTTTTAGATGAACGAATTCCACATAGTCGACTGAAGCTTGTAAATCATCATAGGGGAGCATATTCCCATAGAAAATGACATTTGCGGTATCGTAATTGATTTTCACCCTATCATGAAATGCTTTTGCCAGGCGCATGAGCGATATTCCGGTAGAATAATTATTACCATGTGTCTCAAGCACTAATTGTTTTCCATACTGCTCGCATTTCTCAACGACCGGCTGTATATTTTCGATTAGCTTTCTTTCATCCTCAATGACATCATGGTCATCATGTGTATCACCTGTTGCCGTAATGATATATGGACAATCGAATATGACTGCAAGCTCAATACTATTCAGTAAGTTCTTTACTCCATCTTCTTTCATAATATTGCTATGAGCACTAATTCCAACACATTTCATTCCATATTCTCGCAATAAATCCTTCACTTCTTCAAATCGCTTCGTTGAAAAATCAGGCAACACGTGCGCTGTATGATCGCGTACAGCTGCTAGTTCAATTTGCTTAAAGCCAGCTTTGCTTGCACCTTTTACTGCTTCTTCCAATGAAAAGCCATGATATGTATTTGAATTAATGGCGAGCTGCTGTAACATGACACCCCTCCCTCTGTAA
>JAEWIG010000212.1 GCA_023387295.1 Bacillota bacterium
TTTAGGTTAAACTGGATTTGAGTCATAATTAATTCCTCCACAATGTTTTCGTCGTTGATAACCATTGTGACCAATTGGAATTAATTTGACTCCTTTTTTCTTTTTACACAATTATATGGACTTAATCATCATATTTACTTCTCCTACTATTCTGCCCTATATTGCGTTCAACCTCTGTGGTTTTCTGTTCAAGTTACTACTATTTGCGTTCAACTTAGTCCGTTTTCTGTTCAACATCCAGCTATTTGCGTTCAACTCGGAAAAAAAGCGCTCCCTCTCATTTGGCACTCGAAAAAAATGCGTCTCTACCTTAAGAGTAGAAACGCAACATTACATGTATTTAAACGAAAACTTTATTAAAACTACTAAAACAATAATTTTATCACTCGACTTGGTCTTCCCTTTTCTTTTATCACATGTTTTCCAACCTCTGACGTATAACCACATGCACCGAGTTTTGCAATAATTCGGTTAGCCGTTCTAGTACTAATGCCTAGCTCACCTGCAAGCTCATTTGAAGTGAAATTCCGGCTGTTCTTTTGTTTTATGATACTGTCTATTTTAAAGACAGCATTTATACTAAGCCCTGAAGCTTCTGCTATCTGAATAAGTCGTTCATCATAAATATGTGGAATTACTTCTTTATGTTCATTTGGTTCTAATGGACCTACAATGTGATCTGGACTATACACTATGTAGGCTTTGCTACCGCCTTCTCTTTTCGCTTTGTGTAATCCAAGGTCAGAATTTGCCTTCGCGATTTTAATAGAATCACCATATCCGATTCCAATACTCAGCACATGAGAAGTATTCTGGCTTAAGTTTGAGAGGATATCCATTTTTGTAAAGTTATCTGTGACATTCTCCAAATTATCGCTATCACATATGAGCGTAAAATCTGTTTTGCTCATCGTAAATAAAGCTCCTTCTACGTTTTGGACAAAGATAGCTATAGCTTCTGCTAATTTGTTAAGTTCAAGTACTTCCTTCAGGACAGTATTGTTAGAAATATAAAATTCATTTCTAGGACTTGCCACTATATTTAGAACGACCATTTTATTTTCGCTACGTTTATTAGCGTTATCACTTAAAAGAATTTTCCTTATTGCATAGATATAATCCTCCGTACTTGGGGTAATTAAAACACAAGGTACTGAGCGATCAGAAAGAAAATCATGCACCGCTCGTATATTTGTTAAGCAAAACTCACATAGGCCTTCCTTGAAATTTTTTAAGTGCTCCTCTCCCGCATTTCTGACAAAATGATTAGCGTTCGTATCAACATGAACCATTCGCGGCGTAACCATATCAATTGGAATATTTAAGGACTTATATGCACTCATAATAGAATCATAATTAATGGTATCAACGCTTACTCGCTTTATATTAACGCCAAAATGATAGGAAGCCATGAGAAGACTATGTATGAAGCTTGATTGATCGATATCCACATATCTTGTTGGTATTGTGTGTTCAATTCTACTTGAGAGAAGTTTATACGGCTGCATCCTCGTGTAAAGAATGGCATCACAAAAGGACATGATTTTTTTTACATTCGGAAGTGCCTTTTCAACATCCTCATCATTATTTAATTCGATTTTATAAACATCAATGTTTGTAAATTTATGTTTTATCAGGTACTCAATTTCTTCAATAGAGGAAATATGACCGATTGCCGCTAGCTTAAAATTCATATTTCTACCTCCGTTATGTATATGCAGTTAAATCCTATATTAAGGACAATTTAAAGTCAATATACAGTCATAGATTATGGAACTATAATATATTTATAGAAAACGTCACGTATGAGAGGACAAGATTTTATGATCTTTATTACCGAGAATCAGGTAAAGGAACTTTTAGATATGGAAAGCTGCATTAAACTAATGGAAGAAACTCTTTCTGCTTTAGGACAAGGGGAGGCTATTCAACCATTAAGAACAGCCATGAGACTTAAAGAAAATAATATCTTAGGCTTGATGCCTTCTGCCTTTCATGCAAAAAACATTACAGGAGCAAAGGTTATCACGATATTTCCTGATAACTTTAGCAAGGGTTTACACTCTCATCAGGGAGTCGTGCTTGTTTTTGAAACGGAGACTGGTAGTCTTAAGGCTGTCGTTGAGGGTGGAGCGATTACTGCCATTCGAACTGCAGCTGTGAGTGCAGTGGCAACGGATTTGCTTGCTAATGAGGACGCAGGCATTCTTGCGATTCTTGGTTCGGGGATGCAGGCAAGACAGCATCTAGAAGCAATGAAGCTAGTAAGAAATATTCATACCGTAAGAGTTTGGGATAGAAATAAGGAATCATCCATTACATTTTCTAAGGAAATGAATGAAAAATTTAATATACATATTCAGGTTTGTACTACTTCTCAGGAAGCAGTTAATGATGCGGATATTATTTGCACAGTAACAGCAGCAAAGGAGCCCATCCTTTTTGGTCGTCATGTTAAAAAGGGTGCCCATGTAAATGCAGTGGGAGCTTGTACGCCTAATAGTAGAGAGCTTGATACAGACTTAATAAAAAACTGCAAGCTATACGCTGATTGCATCGAATCAACTGAAAATGAAGCCGGCGACTACTTAATCCCTTTGACTGAAGGGGTTATTACTAAAGAGCATATTCAAGGGGAACTCGGAGATATTATTCTCGGAAAAATTAAAAAAAGACAAAATAAAGATGATATTACAGTTTTTAAAGCTTTAGGACTTGCTGTTGAGGATTTAGCAGCTGCAGATTTTGTGATAAATAAAGCAAAAAAGCTTAAGGAGGAATTGTGATGATTGAAGAACTCTATGATTTTAACTTAACGGAGGAACAAGAAAAAAAGGCAAAAGAACTTCATTACGAAAATATCGTTATTGATATGCTATTTCAGGGTCCAATTAGCACATATTCATTTCCAGAGGGCTTTGAGGAAGAAACACTAAAGTTGGCAGAGGAAGCATGTCCAGAAAGTGCTGTTGAAAGAATTATGTTTACGCAAGAGAAAATTAATCGATGGTCACTCGACGGGAAGCTGCAGCAGCTCTACAAGGATTGCTGGTATGACAGTGGATTAACAGCAGGCTGTAGAGAGATTAGTGTGACAGATAAAACAGAGCTTTATTCTTCGGCTATCAATCTGCAGGAAGAGTTTGATAAAAAACCATGGCTCATGAAGGTGACACATGCCGATCACATCAAATATGCTCATGAAAATAATTTAAAGGCTGGAATCGTCACATGCCAAGAAACGGATGGCTTCGGAAAGGATTTAAACCTTCTTCAGCAAATGTACAATTTTGGGCTTCGAGTTGTGCAGCTTACTTACAATAATCATAATCTCATCGGAGCAGGCTGTATGGAAGAAAATAATGCAGGGCTATCGAGCTTTGGGATAAAGTTCGTCGAAAAACTGAACGAGCTTGGCATTGTGGTAGATGTCGGCCACTGTGGAAAGCAAACAACCTTAGACGCTTGTAAATATTCAACAACACCAGTCATCGCATCACATACAGCTGCGGAAAGTGTCTATTTTCATGCAAGAGCGAAATCTGATGAGGAACTTAAAGCCATTGCTCAGACAGGAGGCGTAATTGGAATCTTTGCAATGCCTTGGTTCATCGCAGAAACCCCCGAAGATACGACGATAGAACATTTCTTAAATCATATTGACTACGTAGTAAATCTTGTTGGAGTCGACCATGTAGGGATCGGAACGGATTGGCCGATGCCGCAAACAAAATGGATGGCACTTGCGTTTAAGGACTTAGTTGCACCAAGCTTAGGGTTTAAACCTGGAGACGGTCCTTCAACAGAATTCGTTAAAGGACTTAAAGATTATCGCTCCTTTATTAATATAACGCGAGGACTTATGGCAAGAGGTTACAAGGATGAAGAAATTGTCAAAATCATTGGCGGTAACTGGATGAGAATATTTGAACAGGTATGGAAATAATTAATGAAACTTATAGGGGGGGATCTAGCATGACTAATTATTTAATGGACAAGAGTTTTGATATTTATTTTTCCGGCGTATATAACGGAATGATTACTTTTAAGGAAAAAATCGTAGAAATATGTGATGTTGATAGTAAAACGAGAGTTCAGTTAAAAAGAAAGCCGCTGCAAAAAGATAAAAAAATGACAATGATTGACTATACGAAAATCCATAGTGAGCTTGAAGCGTATCAGTCTGTTATATGGGAAGGAGAAAGGGTTACCCTTTCAAATGGAAATGAGTATAGTAGATACCTTACATATACAGATACGATAGATGGAGAGAAAGTGACCGCACAGCTTTGGGCACAAAGAAAAGCGAGAGGCGTTACCGATATTATTACAGTTGATGGAAGAATTATCGCATTCTCAAATCCAGGTAGAATCTCTGCAGAAATTGCTGTGATGAAAGGCTATGAAAAACTTACGCCACTTACAAAATATGCAGATCCGCTGCTTTCAAAAGCCCAATACGGAATAAACCATCTAGGAAATATTCTTGTAAAGACAAAGGACAATGTAAATTTAGCTACTGAGGTCCTTTTGCCTGAAGGACTTAAAGAAGGAGAAAAGGTGCCAGCGATCGTTGTCAGAACCTGCTACGGTAAGGAAAGAGAAATTGAGCGTTGCTGGCATTGGGTATCAAGAGGATATGCCCTAGTTGTTCAAGACGTCAGAGGTCGTTCAGATTCCGACGGCATTTTGGAACCTTTCCAAAATGAACGAGAAGATGCAGATGCTTTATTTAACTGGATTGCAGATCAAAGCTGGTGTGATGGCAATATTGGCATGTGGGGAGCAAGTTATTTAGGATATACGACTACTTCAGCAGCCACAAGTGGAAATCCACATCTGAAAACGGCTATTAGTGAAGTAAACGTCGGTTCTCCTTTCTATGATACAGCAAGACGAGGGGGAACAATCTGTTCCTGGCCACTCCTTTGCTGGACACTTGCTCAATCAGTAAGCAACAGGACCGATTTCGGTGTATTTGCTGGTGAAACAATTAGCATTGAGGAAGCAGTAAATCATCGACCAATTAAAGAAATACCTGAAAAAATAATTGGACAAACATCCGGCCCTTGGAACTTATGGGCAAATCATTATCATTATGATGATTTCTGGAAGCATTCCGACAATACTGTTCATAGTGAAAATATCAAAATTCCGATGCTTATTATGTCTGGATGGTACGATGGGGATGCTTTAGGGGTCCAAGAAACATGGAGATTTCTAACGAGGCATGATGTTCCTGGAAGAAGAATCATCTTAGGACCTTGGCCACATGGGCTCAATGCTTTTAGAGATTGCAGAGATTTAGAATTTGGAAACAATGCGATTGATTATGATTTTGATACAAGAATTATCAGATGGTTTGACCGCTATCTTAAATCCATTGAAAATGGCGAGGATAAACAGCCAAAAGCTAGATACTATCTAGTAGGAGAAAATCAATGGAGAGAATCCGAAGATTGGAATCCGGTAGAATCCAAGTTAGTAAACTTCTATCTTTCAAGCAATGGCCATGCCAATTCTATCTTTGGTGATGGAAAAATTCTTCTAGATCCAGAGGTAAGCACAGGCTTTGACACATACACCTATGATCCTGAGCAGCCAATTGGTGATGAGGGTCATGTCGAACCTTACCACTGTAATCAAATCCAGCTTCGTAATGATTGCCTGGTCTACGATACGGAAGAGCTTTCCTCCGATGTAGCAATGGCTGGAAATGTATATGCCGAGTTTTATGCATCTTCCAGTGCTGTCGACACAGATTTTATCGTAAGGGTGTCTGATGTTGATGATAAAGGAATTGCAAGAAAAATTTCAGATAATGTTATCAGAGCAGAATTCAGAAAAGGCTTTGATAATCCAGAACTTCTTACACCGGGAAAGATCGAAAAATATGAGATGGAAATGTACTTCAATGGGTATGTGTTTAAAAAAGGCCATAAGATAAGAATTGATATAACCTCTAGTAATTATTTGGAGTTCTTCCCTAACACAAACACCGGGATTAATCCTTATGAGGATCCAAAGCCTATCATTGCCGTACAGAAAATTTATCACGGAAAAGAATATCCTTCCCATGTGAAGATTCTGATTCTTTATGGGATTTAGGAATAAAATTGTATAGTTGAGCCCTACTCATTCGTGAGTGGGGCTTTTTGTTTTTGTGGATAAATGAAAACATTATGTACTCCATTCCAGCTTTGCTTATTTATCTGAAGTGATTTTTCGGCCCTTATTTAGAATTTGATAGCTGAATGATGAAACTAGATAGCATAAGACGTCGACGTTCGAAGCGAATTAATCTTTAGCAATTGAAATCAAGTTTTACTTCGATGGAATCTTTTTTCTCTATTACTTCTAATTAGCAACTTTTTTTGACTATTTTTCCAAAATCACTGCTATGCGTTTTACACTAATGTCTCTCAAATTTTTCAAACTAACTTTTTGATTTTGCCACAATATACAATCAGCGTAGTAACGTTCAGAATAATTGTAATGCTTAGAAGAACTGTTGCTGCAACCACCACTCCACCTGTCGTGTCCATAAGAGCAGCCCAATCCTCAATCTTTACTAAATGATAGTCATATAGAATCTGAAAAAATAAAGAAATAGCGCAAGCACACATACTCAGAATAGAAAAAGCTATCCAACTTTTATTCTCACGCTTGTTATTCCTCAGCAGACTAACTACTGGAAGTATCCAAGCTATTAGTCCCAGCAGTAAACTGCCAAGATTCAACCAACCCATCATACTCAATCCCCCTATCCAACAAATATTATTTTATCGCTTCTTCCACTATGTTGCGTTAAACTTCTATGGTTTTCCGTTCAACTTACAACTATTTGAGTTCAACTTTGTCAGTTTTCTGTTCAAATTCACGTTATTTGCGTTCAACTCCATAGGAATTGATTACCCTTCACCTATTCCAAGGTATTTCAATATTTCACCTTCAGATTCAACAATTAAAATATCTCCTCTTTCCTTGGCTGAGAAAATTTTTGCCCCTACAGGAAGCTTATTCGACATTTCATCTTTGAAGTCTGTATTAGCATCATTTCTTGTTTTTATTTCACCGATTTGAACGTTTTTTGTTAAAAATACCTCTTCTACCCAATCAATATTAGTCTTGTAGATCACTCCATCAAACTGAAAAATATCAGCATCAGGGTCTAATGTTAGAACTTCTTCGGCATCGATACTGTCAATTGATACCTTTGTTATTTCCCCTCCATCAGAGCATCCTGTAATAGTAAATGTGGACAATATTATCAAAACATAAAATAACCTATGAACCATCACATCAACCACACCTTTTATCATATAGACGGTTATTCTTGAACAAAGTTTCTTCTAACGCCGTTTAGCTTATGTATATTCACTTTCAACTTTTATATATTTTAACATAAACATCCAATTGCCTTTAAAGGCGGGTTTATAAAAAATGGTAAAATGTACAAAAAGTAATACTGACTTCATAATGGGACAATAATCAATGAGGTGAACCAAATGATTGTATTAAAATTGTTCCTTGCATTAAGTCTCTTTACATCCTATCACTCTGTCGAGAAGCAAGAATTTGTTCCTAACCCTCCAAAAATTATTAATATCGAAACCGATTATCCAAGGGATGGAATTTGGGTTCGAATACCCCAAAATACGAAGTCAATAACATTTAAAGTAAAAGCTGATAATACTGAAACTGTGCTGTTTTGGATAATGCGAACAGGTACTCAAACTTGGTACCAGCGAAAATTAATTGGCTATGACATTAAAGAAAATGATAAGGATAATGAATTTTCTTTAGTTTGGATGATAGATCAACCTTCTCTCCTTAACCATTTACATATACAAGCATTAGGTAATGGGATAGAAAATAATACAATCAACTTGATCACAGAGTAACTTAGGTTTTAGTCTTTTACCCACTTTAGCCGGATTTTATAAATTAAAATAAATCCTAATCTTTACTGGAATAATTGGTTAAAATGATGCTATTGGACATTCTCGGGCCGTTTCGCACTGACATTGTCCGATTAAACAAATCTATCGGACTTTCTCAAGCTGTTTCGCACCAACATTGTCCGATTAAACAAATCTATCGGACTTTCTCGAGCCATTTCGCACCAACATTGTCCGATTAAACAAATCTATCGGACTTTCTCGAGCCATTCCACACTGACATTGTCCGATAGAACCAATCTATCGAACTTTCTTCAAGATTTCAGCACAAAAAATAATGCGATCGCTCCCATACTAGCAATCGCACCATTTATGTTAATAAATTTTTAAACAAGCTGATAAAATAAACCGAATTGAGTATCAAACCATAACAGTTTGCCATGTTTACGCTTCGGGATACGTGTTTGTAAACCCCATTCTGGATATTGTTTAATAATCTGAACTTGATCACCTGTAGCAAAAGCAATAAATGAAATATAATACTCTTTTGTCATAGGGTATTCGCTTGAAATAAACCATTCATTATCAATTTCACTTATTAATAGCTTTTGATCAGCTAATTGTTTCTGTGTTAGCCCTTTTTCCTTCCGCAATGTATAAATTAACTCTCCTACTTTACGATTATCCACCATTTTCTCCTCCTATTCTTTTTCATCATAGAGGTTTATCAGAGTTGTCGTAACAAACGTTCCGTAGAGTTAACCATGGCGATCCTTATCTTTTATGATAAATAAAAAACAGACTCTATAAAGAGCCTGTTTGAGTATAAATTTAATATTAAGCTTTACGTACGTTAGCTGCTTGAGCTCCACGTTGACCTTGCTCAACATCGAAAGTCACTTCTTGACCTTCTTCTAAAGTTTTGAAACCTTCGCCTTGAATAGCTGAGAAATGGACGAATACATCTTCTCCACCTTCACGCTCGATGAATCCGAAGCCTTTTTCGCTGTTAAACCATTTTACTTTACCATTTTCCATTTGTGTTGCCTCCTAGTGTGTATAACCACACATTGTATTACTA
>JAEWIG010000010.1 GCA_023387295.1 Bacillota bacterium
GTGCAAAGAGGCTTGCTGTAAAACCTGAGACTCAGCTTGTACGGTTTCCTCAAGCGCTTCTTCAATCATCGATAAATCTGAATTCAAAAATGAGTACATCATTTTCAATTTCATTTATAACTCACCCAACTTACTAATCCTGTTTGCAGCTTCCACATACTAGAAAACTTCAAAATGTTGCTTCATTTTGAACCATAATCATGAAAAAAGCATTCAGAAAAAAGTTTTATTTTTCTTTTTTGCCAATATGAACTGCAGCTGCTCCGCCGCTGTATGCTTTATACGTTACACCTGTTAAACCAGCAGTCTCAAACATTCGCGCAAGTTCCTTCATTCCAGGGAAGTCTCGTGCAGATTCCTGTAACCAGGAATACTCTTCATAGCTTTTCGCAAAAACCTTCCCAAACAATGGCATAATATATCGGAAATAAAAATTAAATAATTGCTTGTAGCCAAACATCGTCGGATGTGATGTTTCAAGACAAACGACAATGCCACCTGGTTTTACAACACGACGCATTTCACGCAATACTTGTAAATAATCTGGGACATTTCGTAAGCCAAAGCCAATTGTAACGTAGTCAAATGAATTATCTGGAAAAGGTAGTTCCATCGCATTTCCATGAATAAGTGAAGCTTGCTTTAGGTTCAGTTCCTTTATTTTCTGTTCACCAATTTTCAGCATATTTCTGCTAAAATCAAGCCCAACTACCTCTCCTTCAGCACCAACAGCATCTGCCATGGCAATGGTCCAATCAGCAGTACCACAACAAACATCTAAAGCTTTCGCACCCTTTTGAACATTCATACGTTTCATCGTGTCCGTGCGCCATTTTACATGCTGTTGAAAACTAATAACAGAATTCATTTTGTCGTAGTTATCAGAAATTGCTTCAAAAACATGATGTACTCGTTCTTCCTTCGATTGTTCCATGACACTACCCTTCTTCCACAAATGTTTTTGCAGCAGGTTTATGCTGATTTAAAATAAGCTCTATTCTTTGTTCTAATAAATGGTTTGTAAATGGAAGTTTTTTTAAACATTCTTCTAATTGATTCTTTGAAAAATCAATATAGCGATCACAAATATGAAGTAAGTAGTTTTGCTGCTCTTGTGAAAGCGCTGTACTAATCTGCCCGCTTTTTGGGAAAGAGATTTTATTGAGGGCATCAAAAACGACCGACTTCCCATCTTGTAAAAACAGCTTTTTCTCAGCAATCAACCTTTTTATAAACAAGAAATTAGTTATAAACTCATTCCAAACCTTATTATCTAAAAAAGTCGTCACTTTTTCAAAAAGAGAGGATTCTATTTTCTTTACATCATCCATTAATACTTCGATGCCTATTGATGATTTTTGATAAACAGATATTTTATGTTCATTTACTTCTTTAATTCCCTCAGCTAACGAGCGAATCATATCCACTTCATCGAGATCAGCTAAAATTTTGTAATACAGGCCGCTATAATATACTCCTGCTAATACAGTCAACTGTCTGTCCTTCTTCTCTTCCTCTTTTAATGAATAATTAGAAACAAGCTCATGAGTATCAAGGGCAATTTGAATAAGCATTGTTGTTAATGCATAGTTCTTCAATACCGTCTCGGAAAGTTTCACTTTATCAAGTATGGAGATAAGCAGCAATAGCTTATCTTCATCAATTTCCGGAGATTGAATATACTTATGCAAATAAGGGTGCTGAACTTTGTCTAATATCTGTTCTTTAATATCTGCTAACTTCATTTTCATTTCTTGCATGTAATCACCCTTGTTCCCCTAAGTTTTATTCATTCTCTGCATGGCCAGCCTCGAAACAACAACTGTAATCCTATATTAAAATACGGAGATTTAGTCCGTTTCGTTATTTAATATGAATTGAAAATTACTTTTTCAATAAGCAGAGACAATTATATCACATCTTATATTAGCGTAACAGGAGAATTTCAGGAAATAAGTCTTACCAATATGTCCTATTTCTTCGCATCACTTTCAACTTCACCATAGCTAGTGATGATTTTAGCATTCCCTCTAATTTTTATTGCTGACGTATGTTCGGTAAATTGAGCAATTAAAACTTCACCATGATCTAGTTTTTCAGAATGATGAAATTTTGTATCAGATCCTCTCGTTAAACCTATTACATTAACGCCATCTTCCTTAGCTTTAATAACAATATAATCATTTCCTGTTGGATTTCTTTTTTCCATAAAATCACCCTTTTTCCGGAAGGTTTTTTAGAATTTAATTAGTGAAAGAACTTCCGCACGAGCCTTATCATCTTTCGCAAAAATACCTCTAACAGCCGATGTAACTGTTTTTGAACCTGGTTTTTTCACACCGCGCATTGTCATACACATATGCTCAGCTTCAATAACAACCATCACACCATGCGGATCAAGGGTTTCATTTATCGAATCCGCTACCGTAGCTGTAATTCGCTCCTGAAGCTGAGGTCTTTTTGCCACTGCTTCCACCGCTCTTGCAAGCTTACTGAGACCTGCTACTTTTCCGTTTTTAGGGATATAGGCAACATGAGCTTTCCCGAAGAAAGGCACAAGATGATGTTCACACATTGAATAAAATGGAATATCTTTTACCAAAACTAATTCTTCATGGTCCTCACTGAAAATAGTCTCAAAATATTCTTTAGGATCTTGATGAAGTCCCATAAATACTTCTTCATACATTTTCGCAACACGCTTTGGTGTGTCAAGCAACCCTTCACGAGAAGGGTCTTCCCCAATTGCTTCTAATATTAAACGTACTGCATCTTCGATCTGCGCACGATTCACGTTTGTCATTAAAAAATTCCTCCCCCATTACAAAAGCTTTGTCTATGCCAATATGTTCATATTAGCATAATCATTTCAACACAAGCAAAGAAGAAATGCTGAAGCGGCTTGGTCAGAGGCGCTCAGCATAAGAAACCATATTATAAAGTGAATCTTCAATCAGTGGGGGTCTTACTTCCCATTAACCTGCAATTGAGTAGGAGGGAGTAATTTTCTCCCGACCTCTCACACCACCGTACGTACGGGTCTCGTATACGGCGGTTCAATCCATTAAGTATCTATGCTCATAGATTAGCGACATATCTTTCAGTCCCCAATTTATGAGCTTTTCATTTGATATTGCACGATGAAATATCTCACTTCTTGAGATTCTCCAATATCCCTTACGGGAATTGGCTAACTT
>JAEWIG010000014.1 GCA_023387295.1 Bacillota bacterium
TCGTCGACCATCACTTGAATTTCCTTAGCTCGTGGCCCCCATACCGCATGTTCTTCCCCATTTTCTTTGATAAAAACATAAATCGGAATAGCCCGGGAAGTTCCATTTGTTAAATACTGATCCATTAGCTCAAGATTTTGATCTCTTAGCAAGAATCGAACTTCCATTCCGATTTCCTCAGCAATTTTCAATAAAATCGGGTTATTGAGCATGGCATCCCCGCACCAATCCTCTGATAATGCTATTACCTTCATGCCCTTATCTTTAAGTACCTTTAATTCGTTTACTTCTTCAGTAGTCAGTGAAAACGACTCAAGGATTCTTTGCATGCCTTCCTGATTTACATTCATGGCTGAAATATATTCGTCAGCTGTTAATCCTTTTGCAAACCACTCATTTAAATTCATCAAAACACCCCTTTTTATAGTATTATGACATATCTCTGCTTGAATTTACCAAAAACAAGCTTGAGAGAATGGCAAACTGTTTAATCCATCATCCGTTTTCTATAAACAACGACCACAAGTGCAAAAATGGCAACAACCCAAGCAAAAATAATCAATAAATTCATCCATACGTCTGTTAATCCACTACCGAGTTGAACCTTATTAGCTAATTCAACGAGTTGTACATTCGGCAAATATTCTGCCACCTTTAATACAGGATACTTTTCAGCAAGATTCATTAGAAACGATCCAAATGAGAATAAAAACACAAATGGCATAATAAGAACAGATGCTTCCATAACTGATTTCGTCACTAAACCTAACACGGTTCCGAGACCGATATAGAAAACAGTTGATAACGTAATTGCGATTGTAATAATAAATAGATTTTCAGGCTTATATTCCGAAAGAAATGCTCCAATCACAATAACGATAATCGTTCCGATAAAGCTTAATAAGCTTTTTCCTACTAAAATATCTAATGTGCTTGCTGGTGAAAGCATGAGTCCTCGTAATGTATTTTTCTCTTTTTCCTCTGCAATTAGCGAACATTGAACAAATGCTGCTACTAAACAAAGGGACATATTGATAATCATATAGTGTGCATCAATTGAATCTACTCCCATTCGGCCATAAATAGCTGCCAAGAGTAACGGCATGAAAAAGGATGATGCGACATATAAGTTTTTCGAAACATCTTTATAATCCTTTTGTAAAATCGCAATTGAACGTTTAATGGATAAATTCATGATAATTTCCTCCCTGTCACTTCAACGAAAATATCTCCGAGTGTCGGCTCATTTGAATAAATCGAAACAACTCTATCTTCGGACATATAATTGTACATTGCTTGTGCACCATTCGGACCGCGATCAATAATTTCCTTCGTCCCGTCCGCAAGCTCCACTGTTAATGTATTGTCAGCAAATTGCTTTCTTAATGCTTTCGGCGAATCAAGCAATTGAATAGCCCCATTATTTAAAAAAGCTACACGGTCACAAAGTTCTTCTGCTTCGTTCATATCATGAGTCGTCAGGAAGATGGTTGTTCCACGCTCTTTCATATTTTCTAACCCTCGATATATATGCTTCGTATTTACTGGATCAAGCGCTGATGTCGGCTCATCTAAAAATAAAAGATCAGGATTGTGCAAAAACGCTCTCGCCAACGTAACACGCTGTAACATTCCTTTAGAAAGCTTTGAAACAGTTTTCTTTACTGCTTCCCTTAAATTTACGATATCAAGAACTTCATCAATTCGAGCATATGATACATCATAAAGATCACAATAAAGCTTTAAATTATCGTAAACTGTCAAACGACCATATAAGCCGCTGTTATCCGTTAACACACCAATTCTCTTTCGATGGATGGGATCCTTTAGTTTTGCTGCTGGAACACCAAAGACAAGTGCTTCTCCATCTGTTTGAGCCAATTGTGCTGTTAATATTTTGATAGTCGTTGTTTTCCCAGAACCACTAGGTCCTAAAAAGCCAAATGTTTCTCCTTTTTTCACACTAAATGAAACATCTTTTAACGCTGGTTGATTTGCAAACATTTTGGCTAATCCTGTTACCTCAATAATGTTCTCCATTTTCTTCCTCCAAGTAGATTCAATTTGCTTTCGCTGTTTTTGTTCTGCCTTAATCGTATGAAAGATCTTGAATCGGCGCATTATATTTTCAATGAAAAGAGTGATTCGGAGGATGAATAGTGCAATATGTATGTTCAATGGAGACTATTTTAGTCCTAACATTTCCTTTAATTCTGTCATTTTTGTCTTTGATAAGGGAATAGATGATTTTTTCGTATCACCTAACACTAAAGTAAAACTATTTCGCGTCCATGTGACCACTTCTCGCACTTTCTGTAGATTGACAATATAGGAGCGATGACATCTGAAAAATCCATATGGATGTAACCGTTTCTCTAATTCATTCATCGTAAACACACTAGGATACATTTCCCCATTAATATAAATATTGGATTGCCCCTCATTGCTTTCAATATAATCAATTTCTGGCGGATCAAATAATACAATTTTATCGTTTACCTTCGTAGGAATTTTTTCAAAACGAACAGGTTGAATGACAATTTCTTCATTTATTGGAGTTTCGAGTATCGTTTCTTTATCCTGTGCCATCGTATCTTCTAGAACGGGATCTTCATCCTCGGTTCGAACATCTAGCGCATATAATCCTGATTCATCTAAACGATACACTCGGTCAGTTGCCGCTAGGGCACTTTCTAAATTGCCTGTTAAGATTAATACACTTTTCCCTTTCTCATTCAGCTCTCTTATTAGCTTTAGCAGTACTCGCTTCGTTTCCAAATCCACATTTTGATCGGGTTCTTCAAAAATAAATAATGATGGATTTTGAAATAGCAAACGTCCCATCTGAATCCTTTTCTTTTCCGAATATGTCAATTTACTTACCCGTTCATTTTTCTTTGCCTCAAGCTGAACTATTCTCATTGCTTCTTCAATAGAAAGTTTCGAGTTATGTAGTTTCTTAAAAAATGAGAAATTCTCCCTTACACTTAGCCTTTCATATTGTCCTTCATCGAGAAACAGAAAGCCAAGCTGTGCGAAATATTCCCGTTTTGATAATTTAAGACTTTTCTCATTTATACATATTTCACCACTGGAAATGGGCATCGAACCGATTAACATTTTTATTAATGCAGTCCTTACATTTGTACTTGTGTGGATTGCAACCACTTCACCCTCTGAAACTTCTAAACTAAAAGCTGAAAACACCAATGTATGCTCTTCATGCTTCTCTAAATCTCTAATTTTTAAAACACTCACTAATAATCACCTTGTTATCATATTGTAAATACGGAATTACCATTAATGTAAATTATAACCGATTCGATATCTATACACCTATCAAAAATTATTATTAATCTACGACTACTGCTTGTCCATTTTTGTAAACACCTATCTTTTCCTGGGAAATATTAATGAGAATTGTCGAATAAGGTGAATCTTCCATCAGTGGGGGTATCACTGCTTACTTGCCGTTAAACTGCGAAAAAAAAAGCTGATGGAATATTATCCACCAGCTTTATCATTTATTTATCTCTTCTTCAGTTCTTCTAACAATAATTTATTTACTAACGGAGGGTTTGCTTGGCCTTTTGTTGCTTTCATGATTTGACCAACAAGAGAGCCAGCAGCCTTTTCTTTACCGTTTTTAAAATCCTCAATAATTTTCGGATGGTTGTCCAATACTTCTGTAATAATTTTTAGAAGGGCACCCTCATCAGAAATTTGCACAAGACCTTTTTCTTTAACGATCTTTTCAGCTTCTCCACCGTTTTCGATTAGCTCTTTGAAAACCTGTTTTGCGATCTTAGAAGAAATCGTGCCATTTTCAATAAGCTTAATCATACCAGCGAGACCTGACGGGGTTAACTTCGTTTCTTCAAGCTCTTTTTGCTCTGCCTTTAAGTATGCTGAAACCTCACCCATAAGCCAGTTAGAAGCCTGCTTTGCGTCAGCTCCTGCTGCTACTGTTGCTTCAAAG
>JAEWIG010000305.1 GCA_023387295.1 Bacillota bacterium
ATTAAAAGCTGCAAGCATATCCTGCTTGCTCTTTCCAATTAAAATAATATCACCTGTATTGGAAAAAGAGCTGGCTAGCCCATCTAAGTGAGTGGCAAATCCTTTTAAAAGGGTATTAATTCGCCATTTCCCATTTCGGTCAATCAACATGAAAAAGCATTCATCATGAGAGGCCGCCAATTCATCACCAGAGACATCTAAAGAAATGGAGTATGGTTTCGTAATTACTGAGTTTTCCATTCTAATCCCGAATGGCATAGAAAATTGTAAATCGTCCATATCAAGATCCCAACTAAGCTGCAAAGGCTCAAAACCGCTTTGTTCCCATTGAAATGGTTCATAAGCATCCGTTGACACGCCATCTTTTTTAACCCATTTTCCTTTGGCGAGAACTGAAACAGGTGTCGGGTTTGTTTCGCTTGTGAGGAAGTTAATATTTGCAACCCTTCCTGTTGCGATTGCCCCATGCAGATGGGCAATATTATAATAGCGAGCCACATTAATTGTGGCCATATTATAGGCATCTATAACAGGAACACCTTTTTCAATCGCTATTCTAATCATGATGTCATTCATTCCTTTTTCATAAAAGGAAGATGTTGAACCATCTGTTGTAAAAATAAATGAATCGTAATGATCAATGCCTAGCTCATGCATTTCATCTAATAAAACGGGTAAATCAGGGCGAATGGAAGAATGCCTTAATGAAACTGTATATCCTTGGACTAAACGATTATACACTTCTCTCCCTGTTATCGCCTCATGGTCACAGTCAGCACCTAAAAGCTTAAGCTTCGCTAACGTTTTCTCAGAAGCACCTGGAAAATGACCTTCGATTTGCTTTCTCATCCGCTTCGTTTCTTGCAACCAATGAAGCATTAAATCATCGCCAGCTAATAATTTCGGCCATGCAGTCAGCTCTCCTCCTTGAAGAACCGCGTCATGCTCTAGCCAATCTTTAATATTGCGATTGGAGAAAATGATTTCTTCATTATGTACTTCTGTCTGTGCATCAAATCGGCACCACCAATACATCGTTGATGGAATGGAATCAATCTCTTTTATAAAGGAAAATGCCTGCTTTTTTTCAAGCTGTAAAGCAAGAACCATATTATCGTTAATCAACGTTGTAGTCCCGAATTGTGATGCATAGCTCGCTAAAGAATGGGGATTATATAATTGAAACGGATGAGCGTGTGGCTCAATATAGCCTGGAACGAGCAAAAAGTCTTGGCAATCAACGACTTCACATTGTTCCAAATTATCAGGAAGCATATCTCCTGTATAAACAATACGGTCATCATATATCCAAATATTCGCCGTCATCCACTTGCGAAAAGCGTGGTTTAAATAACGAGCATTTTTTAATAATAAAGTTGGTGACAATTTCCCGTCCAACACAGAAACATGGTCACGCAAGTGCTTATTTTTCCATCGATAACGTCGTTCCAGCATGATTATCCTCCTCCTGTATTATTTTCTATCTATAATGATGTGTTTATTATTTTCAAAAAAGAAAGCCCTTTCATTGTCTGTTTAATAATATTATCACACTTCATTATTTAACGCAGTAAAGAAGAAAAAAGTTTCAAAAATTTTCATGAAGAAGGGCAGGAAGAAAAAAATGAAACAAAATATCGGAACTATTAATGCCTTAATTCGCATAACGATTGGTTTAACGATTTTATCTTGGAGTACAGCTAAACTTGTGAAAATGCCTTGGCGTGAATCTTATCTTTTTATCGCCATGTGTGGAGCTATGAAGGTTGCTGAGGGAATTGTTCGTTTTTGCCCAGTAACCGCAATGTTTGAAAACGGACAAAAGCGAATGAAGGATAAAGTAAATGAAATTGATCTTACTGATTTTGCACAAGATAATCCTTCCTAATCACAAGGTAAAAATATATGTAAAAAAGGATGTCTCATAAAGCCTGCATTTCAGACTTATAGGACACCCTTTTTTTATGAAGCAACTCTTTCAGAAATATTGTTCGCATTGACGGATGGTAGCTTTCCTCTATGATTTTATCTTAGGAATACACGCGATCAATTGCTTTGTTTCCAATATCCTTCCGATAAAAAATCCCATCACACTCTATTTTGGCGAGTTCAGAATATACCGTTTCCTGAGCTTCCTTTAAAGTAGCGGCCTTTGCAGCAGCAAGAAAAACTCGTCCTCCGCTCGTTACATAGTTGCCTGCGCTGTTTTTAGCAGTGCCTGCATGGAAAACAAGAACGTCTGAACTTAACTCATTTATTCCAAGGATTTCAGAGCCTTTTTGATATTTATCTGGATAGCCAGTGGAGGCAGCTACTACGCCAACCATCATTTCATCATGCCAAATAATTTCCGGTGTTTCTCCATTAATAACTGCTAGCATTACTTCAGCTAAATCTGATTTCATTCTCGGTAAAACGACCTGTGTTTCCGGATCACCAAACCGAGCATTAAATTCGATTACCTTCGGACCTTTATCAGTCATAATCAGACCAGCATACAAAATTCCACAAAAGTGTCTACCTTCAGCAACAAGTGCCTTAGCCGTTGGCTTTAGGATGGTTTTCACTGCTTCTCCAACCATTTCTTTCCTGATATGTGGGACTGGAGAATACGCCCCCATCCCACCAGTATTAGGACCTTGATCCCCATCGAATGCCCGCTTATGATCTTGAGCGATCTCAAGTGGAATCACATTTTCACCATTAACGAAAGCCATGAGAGAGATTTCCTCTCCTGTTAAAAACTCTTCCATGACAACGGTTGAAGAGGCAGCACCAAACCGCGCATCTAAGAGCATTTCTTGGAGGCTTACTTCCGCTTCTTCCATTGTCATCGCGACTGTAACACCTTTTCCAGCAGCCAATCCATCTGCTTTTATAACAATGGGAGCACCTTTTTCAGCTAAATACGCACGTGCATCCTCGTAATTGGTAAAAACAGCGTACTCTGCGGTTGGAATTTGATACTTTTTCATTAGTTCCTTGGCAAATGCTTTACTACCCTCGATAACGGCAGCTTCTTTTTTCGGTCCAAAAACGGTTAGACCTGCAAGCTGAAAACGGTCTGACAGACCCTCTAGAAGAGGGACTTCAGGTCCTATAATTGTTAACCCTACTTCGTTCTCTGTCGCAAATTGCAGGAGTTTTTCTTGCTCATTCTCTTGAATGGAGATACATTCTGCTACATCTTCCATCCCTGGATTTCCTGGAGCTACAAAAACTTGAGAAACCATTTGGCTTTCACTAATCTTCCGGCAAATGGCATGCTCTCTTCCGCCTCTACCAACAACCAATACTTTCATCGCTTCCACCTCCATTAGGTATGACACTTTTAAAATAAAGGCTCTTTTCGCATATAATGTTGTTTTTACCTTCAAATTTTGCGAAAACTGCCTAAAATAATAAATTAATGCTTAAAGTGACGTACTCCAGTAAAGACCATGGCAATTCCATGTTCATTTGCTTTTTTTATAGAATCTTCATCACGAACAGATCCGCCTGGCTGAATAATTGCCGTAATTCCAGCTTTCGCTGCAGCCTCAACCGTATCGTCCATTGGGAAAAAGGCATCTGAAGCAAGTACCGCACCAACCGCTCTATCTCCTGCTTGGGTGAGAGCGATGTTCGCAGCGCCTACACGGTTCATTTGACCAGCACCAATTCCTATAGTCATATCTGCATTGTTGACAACAATGGCATTTGATTTGACATGCTTAACAACCTTCCACCCTAGCTTTAATGCCGTCCATTCCTCTTCAGTAGGCTGTCGAACGGTTGGAACTGAAATCGTAGCATCTTCTAACGTGAATTCATCATAGCTTTGGACAAGAAGTCCCCCTTCAATGGACGTTAACTTCACTTCTTCTTTTTCATTCTCATGAAAAGGAATTGTTAATAATCGAAGGTTCTTTTTACTTGTTAAAATAGATAAAGCTGCTTCTGAGAAAGATGGTGCAATAATAATTTCTAGGAAAATCTCATGGAGCTTTCTAGCTGTTTCTTCATCCACTTCTCGGTTAAAAGCAATAATCCCACCAAAAATGGATACAGGATCAGCTGCAAATGCCTTTGAAAATGCGTCAAAAACTGATTTTCCGGTTCCTACACCACATGGATTCATATGTTTAACGGCAACTGCTGCTGGTTCTTGAAATTCCTTTACAATTTGTAGGGCAGCATCCGCATCATTAATATTATTGTAAGAAAGCTCTTTTCCGTGTAATTGCTCCGCATATGCGATTGAAGATTCTGAGCCTAATGGCTTTTGGTAGAACGCCGCTTTTTGATGCGGATTTTCTCCATATCTTAATGGCTGTTTTAATTCATAAGTGACCGTGAGTTTTTCTGGCGTTTCTTCGTTTGTAAGCTTCGTCATATACTCAGCAATCATCGCATCATAAGCAGCCGTATGACGGAATACTTTTGCTGCTAGCTTACGTTTAGTTGCTTGATCGATTTTTCCCGTATCCTTTAATTGTGAAAGGACCGTTTCATAATCAGACGGATCTACGACAACCGTCACATATTCATGATTTTTTGCCGATGCCCGAAGCATAGCTGGCCCGCCAATATCAATGTTTTCAATCGCATCGTCGATTGTTACATCTGGCTTTGCGATCGTTTGTTGGAAAGGATACAGGTTTACAC
>JAEWIG010000333.1 GCA_023387295.1 Bacillota bacterium
AATATATGTTGTATGGAGTGAGATACATGTTGCATCAATTTTCTAGAAATGAACTAGCGATAGGAAAAGAAGGACTTGAAAAGCTGAAGAATAGTACAGTAGCTGTCCTCGGTATTGGTGGGGTGGGCACTTTTGCTGCTGAAGCTCTAGCACGTTCAGGTGTTGGGAGACTTGTACTTGTTGATAAGGATGATGTAGATATTACAAATGTTAATAGACAAATCATTGCTTTGCTATCAACTGTTGGTCAGCCAAAAGTCGATTTAATGAAAGAGCGAATTAAGGATATTAATCCTGATTGTGAAGTGATTGCGTTAAAAATGTTTTATACAGAGGAAACGTATGAACAGTTTTTCGAGCATGGACTTGATTTTGTGGTTGATGCCTCTGACACGATTTCGTATAAAATTCATTTAATGAAAGAATGCTTAAAACGTAATATTCCTATGATTTCAAGTATGGGTGCAGCGAATAAAATGGACCCGACTCGTTTTCAAATTGCAGATATTTCAAAAACACACACAGATCCGCTCGCCAAGGTTATTCGCACACGTTTGCGTAAAGAAGGAATTAAGAAAGGGATTCCGGTTGTGTTCTCTGATGAAAGCCCCATCGTCATTCGTGAGGATGTTAGGAAAGTGGTTGGCAAAGAGGATGCGGAAATTCGTAAGGCAAAAATGCCGCCTTCTTCCAATGCATTCGTACCATCGGTTTCTGGTTTGATTATGGCAAGTTATGTTGTTAGAGAATTATTGGGTGATACTAAAATTAATCGTGTGACAAATGAATAATAGAATGGAGCAGGACCTAGCTATTTCAATGATAGTTAGGTCCTTTTTTAATTATGAAGATAAACCATTTTAACAAAATTTACTAAAGAGATTGACTTTTAAAGATGTATCAGTGTACTATCTAACTAGAACACTAAAACAATTCTGGAGGAGAATTCATGAAGGCCTTTCAAGGTTTAATTAGGAAGGAATTAAAGCTTTCGAAAAATCTATTTTTATTTAGCCTATTAGCCATGTTCGTGATTGTCTTACTTGGATTAGGATTAGAAAGGTATTTTCAAGCGCCTGAGATTTTCACGATCATAACCGTAACTGTTTTTTTTATGCATGTTTTATTCATACCAGCTTGCTTATTTAATTCACTAAAAACGGAAGCGCAGACCCAGTTGTGGTTGCATAATCCAAATAGTGGCTCTATCCTTTTTCTAGCTAAATTGCTTTCATGTATTATTTATTTTCTATGCTCAATTGTTATCGCATTCATATTAGCCCAATTGGGCATGAATCATGCCATTTCGCATGAGGTCATTACTGATTTACCGATTACACAATCACTATCAAATTTATGGCTGTCTAGTTTTATTATTTTTTTCATATCGATTTTCATGGGAATTTGGCTCTTATTATACTGGTCCTTTTATCATGCATTAAAAAACATTCCCATCATTAGATTTCTGCGATGGCCAATTATGATTGCTTCTTGGCTTTTCATCACATTTGTTGAGAATTACCTCTTAAACCAACCATGGTATCAAAAGATAAAAAAACTTGGAACGATTCAAATTGATTCCATTCCGTTCATTCGAATTGAATCAGGTGGTAATTCATTTACTGCTGGAGTTAATAATACAGTCGAATTTTCGATCATGAACGGTGTTATTTATACTGCCCTTACCGTGTCTGTTTTTGCCCTTGCAGTTTGGCTTTTAGAGCGGAAGGTAGAGGTGTAAGGTTATGGGAAAAGAATTTGATAATTCAAAGCCAATTTATATGCAAATCATTGAAAAAATAAACCAGCAAATTATTCGCGGCGAAATCATGCCAGGCAATAAACTTCCATCAGTAAGAGAAATGGCCGTGCAAATGGGTGTCAATCCAAACACGATTCAAAGAACGTACAGTGAGTTGGAGAGGATGGAGATTGTGGAGACGAAGCGGGGACAAGGGACATTTGTAACAGAGAATATCGCCTTAATAGCAGAGTTGAAATTTCGTTTACAGATGGATGTAATTGAAGCTTTTGTTTTGAATATGAAGGAGTTAGGGTTTACGGAAGAAGAGATGCTCCTTGGTTTACAAGCCTTCATTAATGGAAAGGCGGGGGATTAGCATGATTGAATTTCAGCAGGTTACAAAAAAGTATGGAGCGGAACGAGGACTAGATAATATTAGTCTTAACCTAGAAAAAGGCAAGATCTACGGGTTGCTTGGACCGAATGGAAGCGGGAAATCAACGACCCTAAAGTTAATTGCAGGATTAGTCCATCCCACATCTGGCAGTGTTTCTGTAAATGGGAAGAATGTGACCCGACGAATCGCAAGCGAAGTTTCTTATTTAACAGAGCTGGATATGTTTTATGAGACATTTAAGGTCAAAGACATGATTGATTTTTATGAAACTCAATTTTCTGATTTCAATTTAGAACGTGCTCATGAGTTACTTCAATTTATGAAGTTAGATAGGACAAAAAAAATTAAACAATTATCAAAAGGAAACCGTGGACGTCTGAAGCTCGTTCTCTCTTTAGCAAGAGATGCTAAAGTAATTCTTTTAGATGAACCATTTTCAGGGCTTGATCCGATGGTTAGAGAATCAATTGTGAAAGGCTTGCTTTCTTTTATCGATTTCGCAAATCAAACAGTTGTAATCGCTACACATGAAATAGATGAGATTGAGTCTTTACTTGATGAAGTAATCGCTATTCAAAATGGCAAAGTTATCGCTCATCATAATGTTGAGGAACTTCGAGCAGAGAAAGGCTTATCAATAATTGAATGGATGAAAAATACGTTTACCGCATAAAGGGAGGAGGATTAATTTGAATACAAATAAGCTACTTGCATCATTAAACTATTTTAGTATTTTTTTTGCTGGAATTATTTTTCCGATTGTTGTTTATCTCATAGGTGAAGATAAAAAAGTGAAAAATCATGCAAAACGGGCACTGATTTCTCATCTTATCTTATTAATTCCTGTACCATTCATGATTTATGGAATTATTACAGGTGCTGCGGACGGAATGTCATTGTTTTTCATTGTTAGTATTGCAGTATTTATTCTCTTGAATTTAGTAGTCGTTATTTGGAACTTAGTTAATGGAATAAAGATTATCGCGAGAGATGAGTTTTATTGAAAAATCTTTGTATAGAATATTACAGGGCCCTTTAATAAAGGAGAGAGAAGATAGTGGAACCCTTATTAGAAATCCAAAATGTTACAAAAATAATTAAAGGAAAAACCATCATTGATTCACTTAGTTTCGAAGTGAATAAGGGGGAAGTCTTTGGCTTCCTCGGTCCAAATGGTGCCGGAAAAACAACAACAATTCGCATGATTGTTGGATTAATAGGGATAACATCAGGCGATATAAAAATACTAGGACACAGTATTAAAACTGATTTTGAAGAAGCGGTATCAAGTATTGGTGCGATTGTTGAAAATCCGGAAATGTATAAATTTATGACTGGTTATCAAAATTTAATCCATTATGCCAGAATGTCTAATGGAGTATCCAAAAAGAAAATAGATGAAACGGTTGAGCTTGTTGGATTAACCGATCGTATTCACGATAAGGTGAAAACATATTCACTAGGGATGAGACAAAGATTAGGGTTAGCGCAATGCTTACTCCATGACCCGAAGCTATTAATTCTTGATGAACCAACAAATGGATTAGATCCTGCGGGAATAAGAGAGATTCGTGATCATTTACGAATGTTAGCAAGAGAAAAGGGAATGGCCGTCATCGTCTCAAGTCATCTACTTTCAGAAATGGAAATGATGTGCGACCGGATTGGTATTATTCAAAATGGAAAACTCATTGATGTTCAAGAAATAAAAGATTTCGTAAACGGAAATGAAAAGGTGTATGAGTTTGAAGTGAAGGAACAAGAAAAAGTCATTATCCTATTGAAGGAACTGTTTCCTACAAACGAAATTAAACAGACGAACTATGGAGTTATGTTGCCGCTATTAAAAGAAAATGTACCTGCACTTGTAAAAAAACTGGTTGAAAACGAAATCGAGATTTATGGCATTAAGGAAGTTACAAAAACGCTAGAAGACAGATTCCTTGAAGTGACATCACATAAGGAGGACATGCGCCATGCTTAAACTTATACAAAATGAATGGATGAAAATCTTTAAGCGACCAGGCACATATGTGATGATTGGGATTTTACTGTTAATCACAACTGTCGCAGGAGGTTTTATTAAATTTCAAGAATCGAAAGGGACAGTGCCTGATAATACAGAATGGCAACGAGGACTCCAAACTCAGAATGAAAGCTACATGAAACAATTGGATGAAATGGGAGATGCCGCCCCTGAGAATGTTAAGATACAATTTGAACGGCAAATGGCGATTAATAACTATAGATTGGAACATAATATTTCGCCAAATGAGGATTATACCATCTGGGGATTTGTAACCGATGCTGCGCTATCAATCGATTTCATCGGATTATTTACTATCATTATTGCCGCAGGAATTGTCGCAAGTGAGTTTAATTGGGGAACGATAAAACTTCTACTCATTCGGCCAATAAAACGTGGGAAAATATTATTATCGAAGTATATTACCGTATTGCTCTTTGGATTATTTATGCTCACCCTTCTATTTGTATATTCGGCTGGATTAGGTGCCGTACTATTCGGAATGCCTGAAAACCCTATCCCATATTTAAATTATTTCGATGGGAAAGTAACAGAGCAAAGTATGTTTACTCATCTAGTTATTTATTTTGGGTTGAGATCAATTAATATGGTCATGCTTGCAACAATGGCATTTATGATTTCAGCTGCATTTCGCAATAGTTCACTAGCTATTGGTTTATCACTATTCCTATTCTTAATGGGTGAACAAATAACATTGCTTATTGCAACGAAGTTTGATTGGGCTAAATATATTTTGTTTGCAAACACAGATTTGCTTCAATACTTTGAGGGCTCACCGATGGTTAATGGAATGACGATTTCGTTTTCAATTATCATACTTGCTTTATATTTTCTTTTGTTCCAGTTCATCGCCTTCTATGTATTTAATAAGCGGGATGTCGCTGCTTGATGAAGTTTTGTTACTCCTCTCTAAAAAGCAAAGAGTTAAAGATTTTGTAAAACTTTATAGCTTAGGAGGCTGGACATGCAAGTAGTTAATTTATTAATGAGTGCAATCTTACAAGCGCTTTTATTTTCAATCATTCCATTTGTTTGGTGGTTACTTGCGGGGAGAAAAGAGAGTGGTTTTTTTGCATGGTTAGGTTTAAAAATACCTATTATAAAAGACAAACGTAAATATGCGATAACGTTTATTGGAACAATCATTCTTTTGACCATTCCATCATTATTCATTATTCCGATCTTTCTCGATAAATCTATCATAGCTACATCACAATTTTCAGGGCAAGGTGTTACAGCAATCATTCCTGTCCTCATTTATGCATTTTTACAGACAGGATTTTCAGAAGAACTATTTTTTAGAGGTTTTTTGACAAAACGGCTTATTCATAAATTTGGTTTCCAAAAAGGTAACGTTATTCAAGGTTTATTATTTGGACTTCTACATGGAATCATGTTTGCATCAAGCTCAGGTATATTGGGGGCAACCTTAATTATCTTATTTACTAGTGTTGTAGGTTGGTTAATGGGGTGGATAAATGAAAAATTATCCGACGGCTCTATCGTTTCAAGTTGGATGCTTCATGGCTGTGCCAACACTTTAGCATCGATAGTGGCAATGTTTAATATCTTATAGATGTATAAGAGAATTAGAATGGGATTTTAGTGTAGAATTCAAATAAAGTCACGATGTTTATATAAAAGTTTGTTTAAAATCCTGTGTTGATATGCAGGGTTTTTTCTTATTCTACAAGTGTTGATTGGGAGTATCCGGAGGACTCTCATTATCGTCTCACACTTAAACGATATATTAAATTCCAAAACAACAGAAACCAAAAAGGTAATAGGAATAACACACATGTTGATTAACCAAAATCATCCAGCGTTTATTTGGTTAATTAACATGTGTGATTGGCTTTATTTCTAATTGCTCGGAGCATTTTTTGAAGCAGCATTATTATCAAAGATAGGAACGAATTATATCCTCTAATGCATCAATGAATAGCGGGTCACTATTAGCTGCTGGTATGTAATGATAGCTTTGACCACCTGCTTTCATGAATATTTCGCGGTTTTCTTCTTCTAATTCCTCTAACGTTTCTAAACAA
>JAEWIG010000011.1 GCA_023387295.1 Bacillota bacterium
ATAAAGTGGATACAGGACGAAGGACTGCTCAAGGTGTATGTGGTCTTGTCATACCGCTAAAGGGTAGTGCTAATTTTTCTCTAAATGGAACTTTGTATGAAATGAATAGAAGGACGATTCTGCATGCGGGCTCTCGAATGGAGCTTCAGATTGAGACGTTTGAAGAGGAGTACGAATATGTCGTTATTCATTATCACATTATTCATGCTCCTGAGAATTATACAGAAATGATAGATAGGCACTTTATGTTGACGATCGAAGAGCCTTCATTAGTGAATGAACATGTGCATGATCTTTTGCAGCAACAACAAAATCTGGACTATATGTCTAAACTCCAGGTGCAAAATGTATTTATGAAACTATTAGAAGTTATTCTCTTATCGGCTAGGAATGGACGTTTTGAAAACAAAAAAGACACCATATTGGCAGCACTCGAATATATTCATGTGCATTTTGCTGAAGAATTGATAGTAGGGGAATTGGCAGAACGATTCGGTATGGAAAGAAGACGTTTTTCATATTTATTTGAACAATTGACAGGTTTAACTCCAATTCAATATATAACGGAATATCGAGTAGAAAAGGCTAAAGAGCTTTTAAGGACGAGCAATATTTCCGTTACGAAAATAGCCGAGTTAGTCGGTTATCCAGATAGCTTTTATTTTAGCCGGGTGTTTAAAAAGCACATTAACGTATCTCCTTCAATGTATAGGAAACAACATGGTGATAATCAACATTTCTCTAAAGAGTAGTAACTTGCACAAACTTTTGTGTAGGTTACTACTTTTTTGTGTAAATAAAATCGTCGTCGGTTTCATTGTACAATCCTCGATGTACGAAGTAATCGTAAGCGTAGAGAGATGAAGCCGACGACATTTTGCATAACAAGGTTGGGAGCAGACACACTCATAATTGTTTTGATTGGCAAAAATCCAGATACATCGAAAATTTGTCCATTCCATTCAATATTTCACTTTGATAGAATACGAGATGGAAATGATAATCAATATCAATTAGGAGGTCGATGACATGAGAAAATACTTGTCATTCGGTGCTGCAACTCTATTAGCGCTAGCACTTACAGCATGTGGTACTACAAATGAAAGCGAAGGAAAAGAAGCTGATACGAATAAAGAAGTCGTTGAAAATAAAAGTGAAGACAGTGTTGATGTATCAGCAGAGCAAGCAACAGAATTAAAGATTAACTATTTAGGTACAGAATATACATTCCCAAATCCTGCTGAAAGAATTGTAGCTGCAAGTCTTGAAGCAATGGAAGATGCAGCTGTACTCGGTGTGAATCCAGTAGGTGTGCTAGATATCGCAGGCAAAGTTCCAGATTATTTAGAAACAGACTTTGCTGGTGCTGCATTAGTGGGGGATAAACGTACTCCAAATGCAGAAGCTATTCTGGCGCTTAACCCAGATGCTATTATTGGAACTTCTAAATGGAGTGAGGATGTAATGGCAAATATGAATAAAATAGCGACAACATTGCCGTATTCACATATCTCAACAAATTGGAAAGATAATCTATTGGCGTTAGCAGAGTTAACAGGTAAAACAGCCGAAGCAGAGAAAATACTTTCCGATTATGAGGCAAAAGCGTCTGAAGCAAAAGCGACATTAGGTGATACAGCAGCAGATAAAGAAGTGCTGACTATTCGTATCCGTGCTGGATTAATGAATATTTATCCTGCGGGTGTTTATTTGAATCCTGTACTATATGAAGATTTAGGTCTTAAAGTTCCTGAAGCGGTAGCAGCTGCTAAGGCACAAACAGAAATAACGATTGAAACATTATCGCAAATCGATCCAGATGTTATCTTCCTTCAATTCGAGGAATCTGAAAATACAGATGCACCAAGTGCTTTAGATGATTTACAAAAAAATCCGATTTTCTCTAATTTAACAGCCACAAAAAATGGAGAAGTTTATGTGAATGCAGTAGATCCGCTTGCTCAAGGTGGTACAGCTTGGTCAAAAGTTAAATTCTTAGATGCAGCAGTAGAAAAATTAGTGAAATAAAGTGAATCCTCAATTAGAGAGGGGTTCCCCCATCCCTTACTGATTGTTAGTTTATCTGTGATAACCCCCAATTCAACTGGCTCTATCCTCCTTCCACTAAATAAAGTGTAATTAGTGGAGAGATGAAGGGCCAGTCGTTTCACTTACTAAAGAAAAGGTGTCAAAATTGAAGCAATCTGCGAAAAGAACATTCATTATTTTTACTATATCTATCATACTTATTGGATTGATTGCCGTTATTTCGGTTGTGTTTGGAACGAAAGATATTGGTTTACGGACAGTATGGGAATCTATTATACGGTTCGATGCAAGTAATGTTGATCATCAAATCGTTCGAACAGGTCGAATTCCTAGAGCAGTGGCTGTTTTACTAGTAGGTGGATTTTTAGCCGTTGCGGGTGCAGTTATGCAAGGGATTACTCGAAATTATTTGGCCTCTCCTTCCCTTATGGGTGTTAACGATGGCTCTGCTTTTGTGATTACGTTAGCTCTTGTTTTTTTTCCGGGTCTACCAAATTATCAAATGATCTTATTATCGATGTTAGGGTCAGCGATAGGTGCGGGACTCGTATTTGGTTTTGGCTCCATGATCAAAAACGGTCTTTCTCCAGTAAGACTTGCCATCATCGGAACCGTCATTGGAACATTTTTAAGCAGTATCGCTTCAGCAATAGCTATGTACTTTCAAGTGTCACAAACAGTGGCAGCTTGGTATAACACAAAAGTACAAGCTGTTGATCTCGATATGCTATTGTTATCTATTCCATTCGGAATCATTGGTATCATCTTAGCGATTGTTAGTGCCCGTGCGATCACGATCACATCTCTTGGTGAGGATGTTGCTGTTGGACTTGGACAAAAGACAAAAGCAGTAAGATTTCTTAGCATGTTCTCAGTCGTTTTGCTGACGGGGACAGCTGTTGCCTTAGTAGGGAAAATTGCCTTTGTGGGGCTCGTAATCCCACATATTGTTCGTTTTTTAGTAGGGGAAGATTATCGCTTCATTATTCCGAGCTCTCTTGTCATGGGCGCCTTCTTTTTAAGCTTATGTGATTTGCTTAGCCGTTATTTAAACTATCCGTTTGAAACGCCAATTGGAGTGGTCACTGCGATTATTGGTGTTCCGTTCTTTTTATACTTGATTCGAACACGTGGAGGTGAAAAGCATGCTTAACTCCACGTCGAAAAGATTTGTTTACATATTATTTATGTTTTTTGCGTTTATTTTCTTCGGATTTTATTTACATATTACAAATGGGATGTTCGATATGTCTGTTTTAGATGTCATTCGAACGTTATTAGGCTTTGAGAATGATGAGAAATTCAAACTTGTGATTTTCGATTTTCGCTTACCGCGAATTATTATTGCGGCCCTTGTTGGGATAGGACTTGCAATGGCAGGGGTTGTCCTGCAAGGAATTACGAAAAATGGGCTTGCTGATCCTGGGATATTAGGGATTAATGCAGGTGCTGGAGCTGCTATTGTCATATTTATGTACTTTTTTCAATTCCAAGCCCTATCGTCTGATGGCAGTGATTGGCTAAGAATTATGGTTATGCCTTTATTCGGCTTTGTTGGTGGTACAGTTGCAGCTATTCTAATATTTGTATTTGCATTAAAAAATGGTCGCCTTGATATGCAGCGCCTTATTTTGACAGGGATTGCGATCAATAGTGGATTCGGGGCACTATCTATGTACATTTCTTTAAAAATGGATGAAAACGATTTTGAATCAGCAGCTGTTTGGCAAGCTGGTTCGATCTATAATGCGAACTTGACTTTTATTGTGGCCATGCTTCCTTGGATTATGATTCTTGGCTTTTATTTATATAGAAAAGCGTATTTGCTCGATTATTTCCAATTAGAAGAGAACACGATTGTTAGTCTTGGTATTCAGCTAGAAAAAGAGAAAATTGTGATGCTACTAGCAAGTGTAGGACTAGTGAGTGCCTGTGTTTCTGTTTCAGGAAGTATTGGTTTTATTGGTTTAATGGCACCTCATATTGCTAAACAGCTAGTAGGAATTCAGCACAAATATATTATGCCAGTAAGTATGTTAACGGGTGCAGGTTTATTAATTTTCTCAGATTTCATCGCGAAAACTGTTTTCGCACCATCAGAACTTGC
>JAEWIG010000098.1 GCA_023387295.1 Bacillota bacterium
GGTGAAACGATTCGAACGTTTTCCTGCCCTCTTAATGGAGATGATTTTTTGTTTGTGGATATTTCCTATAACTATTTATATGAGCATGAAGGGTTACTATAAAAAATTGCTACGAAAAGAGGTCTGATTGAAGGCCTCTTTTTTTGGGTAATGAAAAGATATAGAAGTTGGTTAATTTGTCAGAATATGCAGTTATTTTACGAACGATTTAATTATTAACAGAGGATAATGTTGATAAAATGAAAGCTACTAGCAGAATCAGTGAAAAGGGGAGTGTACGGTGGGCAAATTTATCCCAAAATTATTATTGTTTACAGCAGCCATTTTTTTTGTATTTCCGCTATTTTCACAAGCAAAATCTACATTTGACAACGATGATGATGTTCTACAATTTATTCAAGCAGCATTTCAGGCCCAAGTTTCATTGAGTGAGAAAGGAAGAAGCTTGACAGAGATTAATGAATTATTAGCTCCTTATTTTACTGAGCAAGCAGAAGAAAAATTTTTGGAAGAAAATCTTTTTGAAGAAAATGGACGTTACTTTACTCTAGGGACAGATTTTCCGCTATATTATATTCCATTTTTTAGCTATCAAGGCGAAACAAAAGTATTGTGGATTGATGAACGAATATACGTTATAGAATATTTTCTGAAAAATGATGAGGGACCCGTTTCATATGATAGTCATTATAAAGGTGTATTACTTGTAAAAGAGGAAGGGGATTGGAAAGTAGCTGAATTTTTATATGATTTTACTCCGGAAGAGATACAGTTGCAGTCGAAAGATTTAGTCGAACCAATTGAACCAAATACAAGCGAGCCTTTATCATTACCTTTCATTTACGGAAAATCCACTTCTGGCATAGGGTGTTTTATGCAACCAATAACAGACATTTATCGTTACGGTTATTCGATATTAACTTTATTTAGTGAAAATTTGTAATGTACTTATTTGGTGGAGCAGGCTTATATAAGCTTGCTCCTATTTTTCGTTAGTATCAATATTTAATTCTTGTTTTAGTTTTTCTAAGTCAAATCCAGTTATAACGATGTTATCAATAACAATGGTGGGTGTAGAGTATGATTGGTACTTCTCAATTAATTCCTTTTTTGCAATCTTGTCTGTCTTTATATTTTTAGCTTCAAAGGGAATGCCATGCTCAGTTAAAAATAGTTTTGTAATCTCACAAGGAGGACAGTCTGGTTGTGTGTATATGGTAATTTTTTTCATTCATGCAACTTCCTTTCGTCTTTAAATTCTAAATGCTTTATTTATTTCACTAAATATATGGGAAGACAATCCACAAATTCCGGAACTTTCATTTTATCATAAGAAAATGGCTGTTCAAATCATTGAAACGCATTTTGGAAAAAAAATAGGCTCCTTTATTACTTTTTACTTGTGTTCATACCCATGTTATTTTATGCTTTTAATATTGGTATAAAGGATATAATTATTGAATATTCTGAATTCAATCCAAGAGGATAGAAACATACCAAAAGAGAAACCTAATTGTAAGATGTTTGGTTTTTGTGAAAGGAGAAATTGTATGTCACAGCTTCAAGGGATATTAACACGTTTAAAACACTTACAGGAACAATCAACCGGCGGTGAGCCGATGCAGCGTTTTTTTGAAGTGAATGGTGAGAGAAAATGCCAGGTAACATATCAGCCCAAAACTGAAATGTACGAGTTGGAAGTTTATCAGGATAAGGAAAAACCTAAAAAATATCAATTTGATAATATCGATATGATTACGATTGAAATTTTCGACTTAATTCAATAAAAACACATATAAAGGAACCGATCTCGGTTCCTTTCTTTGTTAAATGAATAAAGTACTTATAAAGAGCAAGAAATTAATAATTATGATACACTATTAATGATAATATTTACTTTGAGGAGTTTTCGGCGATGATAAGTCTTCACAGTGGGGAAAATTTAGAAAATGATATCAGAAGCTATATGATCCCTTCAGAACGTGTTGCGCATGTTCAAATAGGTAATAGTTTAGAGCATGCTCTTTTAGTTTTAACGAAAAGTGGTTATACCGCTATTCCTGTACTAGACCCGCATTATAAACTTCATGGATTAATAAGTACCCCTATCATTATGGATTCCATTCTAGGACTTGAAAGAATTGAGTTTGAAAAGCTTGAGGAAAAGCGTGTGGAGGAAGTAATGAATAGAAAGATTCCAAGAGTAAAGATTTATTCTTCCTTAAAGAATTCTGTAGCTCTACTCATCGATAACCCTTTCTTATGCGTTGAAAATGAAGATGGGTATTTTGAGGGTATTTTTACAAGGAGAACAATTTTAAAGCAATTAAACAATAATTTGCGCAATAATAATAAGAAGTAACATTGATAGCTCCCAATAAAAGGGAGCTTGATTTTTTTCACAAGGCGATGCTGTTTGAAAGGAGGAAGTTTTTTGGATCATGCACTTGAAGAGACATTAGCGGATAGAAAGAAGAAAACGAATAGACCACTAGTACTAGCATCTGTCATGCTTGCTATGTTCATGGGTGCGATTGAAGCAACAATCGTGTCAACGGCCATGCCTTCTATTGTAGGTGATTTAGGTGGATTCTCCCTCTATAGCTGGGTTTTTTCTGCTTACTTATTAATGAATGCGGTTACGGTCCTTATATATGGAAAACTGTCAGATCTATTCGGAAGAAAACCAATATTAATTATTGGCATTACCATTTTTTTAATTGGGTCCATTCTTTGTGGCTTCGCTTCGTCAATGACGATGCTAATTGTTTTTAGATTGATTCAAGGCTTCGGAGCAGGGGCAGTCATGCCAATAGCAACGACAATTGTTGGTGATATCTATACAAAGGAAGAAAGAGCAAAGATTCAAGGATATTTGTCGAGCGTTTGGGGAATATCTGCCATTATGGGACCTGCTATCGGTGGGTTAGTTGTGGAATATGTAAGTTGGCATTATGTTTTTTGGATTAATATCCCATTAGGTATATTAGCAATAGTTGGTGTAGGTAAATATCTACAAGAGAATATCGAAAAGAAAAAGCCGAGTATTGATTACCAAGGGGCAATTCTTTTAACTGTTTCTATTTCAACTATCATGATACTTCTTATTGAAGGAGGTACTCGGTGGTCATGGATGTCTCCACAGACCATAATTATTTTGGCCATTAGTCTCCTTTCGTTTATATTTTTTATTTTTCAAGAAAAACGAGCTTTAGAACCAATGATGCCCTTTAGTATTTGGCGAGAACGATCCATTCTAATTGCTAATCTTGCTTCATTAACAATGGGTGTGATGCTGATTGGTATTTCAAGTTTCCTCCCCGCTTTTGTCCAGGGAGTTATGGAACGAACACCTATTGTAGCCGGATTTACGTTAACTGCAATGTCAATCGGCTGGCCAATCGCTTCCTGGTCTGCTGGTCAGTTATTGTTAAAAATAGGGTTTAAGAGCACGGCTCTTCTCGGCGGAGTGTCATTAATAATAGGCGGTATATTATTTGCCACTTTATCACCTGAAGCTGGACCGCTCTGGGCTGCTACTGGCTCGTTTTTTATTGGTGTAGGGATGGGACTAACGTCTACGTCCTTTATTGTCTCAATTCAAAGTACAGTAAGCTGGCAGCAACGAGGGATTGCTACAGCATCTAATATGTTTATGCGAAATTTAGGAAATACAATTGGTGCTGCTTTACTCGGCGGTATATTAAATAATAGAATGATGGCTTATTTTAAGGAAAATGGTCGTGGAATAGATAAAGATTTGACGATTGATTCGGCTAATATTCTCCTTGATGCAGAAGAAAGGAATAATCTCTCAAGTGGAGTAAAGGCAATACTTCAGGATGGATTAACCTACTCTCTTCAATCTGTTTATATAGCTGTGTTCTTATTTGCCTTGGTAAGCTTCTTTTTCATATTACTGTTACCAGGCAAGGAAAAGAAATCTCTGTAATAAGATTAGAATAATGAATAAATGAGGGAGATTGTATGTCGTCATTGTCTGAGTTTCATTTTCTTTCTGTATTGGCTCAAGAAATGAATATGAGAAAGGCAGCAGAGAGGTTATTTGTTTCACAACCGGCATTATCTCAACGCCTGCAAACAATAGAAAAGGAGTGGGGAGAGAAACTATTTATTCGCTCACAAAAAGGGCTTACACTAACGCCTGCTGGTGAATTAATCATTCAATTTGTTAATGAAGTCATCTCGAAGGAGGAGAAGGTTCGAGAATCTATTCAAGCAATGAATGCTGAAGTACATGGGACACTAAAAATAGCAGTTGCTTCTATTGTCGGTCAAAACTGGCTCCCGCAGGTACTGAAAAAATTCGTGACTCGTTATCCACAAGCAAAAATATCACTAGTTACTGGGTGGAGTAGTGAAATCCTTAAATCGATTTATGATGATCAAGTACATATAGGGATCATTCGTGGAACTCCAGATTGGAAGGGGATTAAAATTCACCTATTTGAGGATAGTTTATACCTTGTTGATACTGAAATCACAAGAACGGAGCAAGTGCTACAGACTGACCGTCCGTTTATTCAGTTTAAAAGTGATTCGAGCTACTATCAGGAGATTCAGGATTGGTGGCTTAGGCATTTCAACACATCCCCGAAAAGAACGATTGTGGTTGATCAAATTGAGACTTGTAAGCAAATGACTTTCAATGGAATTGGGTATGCCATTTTGCCGGCTATCACATTAAATGGGGCAGAAAAGAATATTTTTAAAATCCCATTATTAGATGAGAATAACCTCCCACTCAAACGTGATACATGGCTGCTTGGGTATGAATCATCGTTTAAGCTAAAACAAGTCCAGGCTTTTGTTGAATTGATTAAAGAACATATTCATGATGAAGGAATAGAAGGACGTCAGTATTAAAAATAGGGCAAATATAGATAGCCAATTCATTATTTTTTACTTATTATAATAAAATAAGAGAATATTTCTAGCGTTAAAAAAGTGAGGGAAAGTTTTGTGAAAAAGGAATTTGCAGTTATCGGACTTGGCCGTTTTGGTGGAAGTATTTGTAGAACATTAGCAGAAGAAGGCATGGAGGTCATGGCGATTGATAACAACGAGGATAGAGTAAATGAGTTCTCTATGATTGCCTCCCATGCTGTCGTTGGGGATACAACGGATGAGACAGTTGTTAAAAGCTTAGGTATTCGTAATTTTGATCATGTTATTGTAGCGATTGGTGATAATATTCAGGCAAGTATTTTAACTACCTTGATTTTAAAAGAATTAGGTGTTAAGAAAATCACCGTAAAGGCTCAAAACGACCATCATGAAAAGGTTTTACGGAGAATAGGGGCGGATCAGGTTGTCCATCCAGAACGTGACATGGGGAGAAGAATTGCCCATAATATGGTTTCGAATAATGTGCTTGATTATCTTGAACTATCTGATGAACATAGTATCGTTGAAATTGTTGCGAACGAGAAATTAGCCGGGCATACATTAATCGACTTAGATATTCGCGCAAAATATGGAATTAATATTGTTGGCATAAAAAGAAAAAATGATATTATCGTTTCTCCACTTGCTCATGAAGAAATTCAAGTTAATGATATTCTCATTGTTATTGGGGCAGACGTGGATATTAACCGATTCGAGAAAAAGGTAATGGGCTAGGCGCTGAAGCTAGACAAAAAAAGCTGTATGTCATTTGCACATGACATACAGCTTTTTAAATTAAACTTCCATAATAATTGGTAAAATCATTGGGCGACGTTTTGTCTTCTCATATAAAAACGGAGCAAGTGTATCAGTAATTTCATTCTTAATTTCTGACCATTGTGTTGTTTTCCGTTCCATTACTTTGTTCAGGTGCTTTGTAATGAGCGATTGGGCATCATTAATTAAATCCCCTGATTCACGCATATAAACAAATCCACGAGAAATCAAATCAGGACCTGCGGAAATTTTGAAATCTTTCATATTAATGCTAACAACCACAACAACTAGTCCTTCTTCAGAAAGAATTCGGCGGTCTCTTAAAACGATATTTCCGATATCCCCAATCCCACTGCCATCAATGTAAACAGAGCCAGAAGGGATTTTCCCTGCGATTTGTGCACTATCTTCACTTAGCGCAAGCACTTCTCCATTATCCATAATAAAACAATTTTCTTCTTTCACGCCACAATCAACAGCCAATTTCACATGTGTTTTTTGCATGCGATATTCTCCATGAATTGGCATGAAGAATTTTGGTTTGATTAGTCGAAGCATAAGCTTTTGTTCTTGCTGTCCACCATGTCCAGATGTATGAATGTCGCTTAGCTTACCGTGGATAACGTCAGCCCCCGCACGGGATAGTAAATCGATTGTTCTGCTTACACTAATTGTATTTCCCGGAATCGGAGATGATGAAAACACAACTGTATCACCAGGAATAATTTGAATTTGGCGATGTGTACCGTTAGCAATTCGAGAAAGGGCAGCCATTGGCTCACCTTGGCTTCCTGTACACAAAATTGTTACTTCGTTTGCAGGAAGGCGATTAATTTGCTGAGCATCAATAAATGTATCCTTAGGTGCTTGAATATAGCCTAATTCCTGTCCGATATTAATGGCGGCTTCCATACTTCTTCCGAATACAGCGATTTTTCTTCCGTTTAACACAGCAGCTTCGCATACTTGCTGTAACCTGTGAATGTTAGAGGCGAAAGTAGCGAAAATAACACGACCCTCTACTTTGCGGAAAATTTCATGAATTGTTTCTCCGACACGACGCTCAGACATTGTAAAGTCCGGGATCTCACTATTTGTACTGTCTGATAATAAGCAAAGAACACCGTCTTTACCGATTTCAGCCATTTTTGTTAAGTTTGCTGGCTCGCCAACAGGAGTAAAATCGAACTTAAAGTCTCCAGTATGAACAATTTGTCCTGGTGGTGTTTTGACAACAATACCGTAAGAATCAGGAATACTATGAGTTGTTCTGAAAAAAGTAACGGATGTTTTTCTGAACTTAATCACATCGTCCTCTTTGATTTCATGCATTGTCGTTTGTCTTAGTAAGCCATGTTCTTCTAATTTATTGCGCAATAAGCCAAGAGCTAGTTTTCCACCGTACACAGGAATGTTAATCTCTCTTAGTAAATAAGGAATTCCACCGATATGATCTTCATGTCCATGAGTAATGAATAATCCCTTTATTTTGTCTTCGTTTTTCACTAAATAAGTATAGTCAGGGATTACATAATCAATTCCAAGAAGCTCGTCCTCTGGGAATTTAATACCTGCGTCAATCAGGATGATTTCATCCTGGAATTGAACAGCATAAGTGTTTTTACCTATTTCGCCTAGTCCTCCTAAGGCAAATACGGCAGTTTGATCATTCTTTACAAATTTCATAATTCATCAAATCTCCAATACTTTAAAGTCTTCACTTTGTTTTTCAAATTCAAGGTATGCCCCATCAACTGCAGTTATAAACTCGATATTATAAGACCGATCTGCTAGTTTTTTTCGAATATCTCTTTCTGAATCCCCTTCTACAAAAATTGTTTGTGTTTTTTCACGAACAGGAACTTCTTTTTTGGAATCTTGAAAAAATACTTTAAAAACCATCTAAATCTCTCCTTAATCCGAATAACTTTTTCTATTATATATAAAAATAACATGTTTTTCATGTTTTTCTTATTTCGTTCTTTAATAAAATAAGGAAGGAGCCCTTCTATATTTTGAAGGGCTCAAATAAATTTAAGCAATTGATTTTTTTCGAAGCATATCTCTCCACTGTTTTAAAAGCTTTTTTCTTAGCTTCTTTAACATGGTGGATCATCTCCTTACTATCTATTTTATACAATCCTTGTCCAATGTAAAGTAGAACAACGATGTTTAAGCTGGAATTATGAAAAATACTGGATTTTTAATAATAGTATATGTTGAATTTAATCTGAACTTTCGTGGGGAATTATGGTTTTAAATACAGAAAATGTGTAAGTCACATTATTGACAATTATCAAATATGCATTTAGTGTTTTATTACGACTATCGAAAAAGAATTATGACCAGTGAAAATGATAAAATAGATTATTGGATTTTTTTAAAACAAAAGAAAGAGAAAGTCGCCGCTTAAATGTATGGGCGATTATGAAAGGATGGATTTATTATCTTGGAGAAAATTGTGTTCTTTGATATTGATGGAACATTGTATGATCACAACAAAAAACTACCTGAATCGGCAAAGATGGCGTTGGATCAATTAAAGAAAAATGGTGTGTTTGTTGCTATTGCTACGGGTCGAGCACCATTTATGTTTAAGAATTTACGAGAAGAACTGGATATTGATTCTTATGTTTGCTTTAATGGTCAATATGTGGTCTTTGAAAATGAAGTTATTTATAAAAATCCTTTGCAAACAAAAGAACTTGAAAGATTAACTAATCTTTCATTTGATAATTCACACCCAATTGTATATTTGAACGAAAATACCATGAAATCGACGGTTTCAGACGAACATCCGATGATTGCGAAAAGTCTTGTTGATAGTTTAAAGTTCCCTTTTCCAGAGGTGGACGAAGTGTTTTATAAGGGAAGGGAAATTTACCAAGCTTTACTATTTTGTGAAGTAGGAGAAGAAAAGGAATATCATAAGAATTTTCCAAGCTTCCATTTTATTCGCTGGCATGATTACTCGACCGATGTTATACCGGCAGGGGGATCCAAAGCAGAAGGGATAAAAATCATGATAGAGCGACTGGGTTTTCAAATGAAGGATGTGTATGCATTTGGGGACGGGTTAAATGATATAGAAATGTTAAAAACTGTTGGTACCGGAATAGCTATGGGAAACGCAAAAGAGGAAGTAAAAAAAGCAGCAGATGTAATAACTACATCGGTAGACGAAGATGGAATTTGGAATGGTTTAAAAAAATTAGCGTTAATATAAATCTAAAATAAAGGGACTGTCTCGTTTTTAGACAGTCCTAACTTAATTATCTTTCCATCGGTGTTGCATTATCAATTGGTTTAAATGGATCTTCCTTGTTAATATGATCATAAAACATAATCCCGTTTAGATGGTCAATCTCATGCTGGAAAACAATAGCAAGCATACCTTTCAATCGTAGTTTTACTTCTTCACCATCTAAGGATACTGCCTTAACAGTTATCCGAGCATATCTCGGCACAAATCCTGGAATTGATTCATCAACAGATAAACAACCTTCACCAGATGATAAATATGTTCGTTCAACAGAATGACTAATAATTTTTGGGTTAAATAAGGCATAGCTATGTAGCTCACCTTTTTCATCGTTCAGATGAATGGCAATCATTCGTTTAGATACATTTATTTGTGGGGCAGCAAGACCAATACCAGCACGTAATTGAAATTTTTCTGCGATTTCATTGTCTTGGCTATTTTTTACATACTCTAGTAAGCTTTTTAATATTTCTTTATCTTCACTTGAAGCGGGCAACTTCACCTCTTGAGCAACTGCTCTAAGTGTTGGATGTCCATCGCGAATAATATTGTCCATTGTTATCATCTTTTTCACTCCTTGTATTTAAATAGTTTATCAAAGTGTATGTAAAATGTTAATAAAAGAGAAGGTACATTTTTGCACCTTCCCTGAAAAAATTAAAATCTCATACAGGAACAGCCAACGATGATGAGGAGAATGAAAAGAACGACAATCAATGCAAACCCTCTACCACATCCTACTCCACCTACTCCAGCAGGATAACCACATCCGTATCCATATCCGCCATATCCGTACATGAAGGATAACCTCCCTAAAAGTCAGATTATCGTCCACATAAAAAATTAGATTATTATCGGACGATTAATATAGCCTATGTATATGTGTTATTTTTGTGTAGGCCCTTGCCTAAAGTCATAAATGAAAGTATTTTGAATATAAATGTATCGTTGGACAAGCCTTTAAATTGTACGTGATAAATAACTTTTAAGGTATTGTAAAAATTAGGATCGACCGATATAGTAAGATTGTTAACGAAGGAGGTATAAAAGTGTTAGTTTTCCGTAAGTTATCCTTGATTATGTTTTGTACCGTACTTTTGTCTTTATTGTCAGGTTGTATAAACAAGCAGAGTCCAGTTGAAAAAATGTACGAAACGCTTGAAAAGGTAGTTCTTTTAGAGAAGAGTTTCGAAGAACAGCAAGACCCACTTGTTAAATTGGAAAATGAAGAACAGATTATTTATGAAAAAATCATTTCATTAGGAATGAAAGAAGCTGATGAAATTAAAAAGTTGGCAGATGATGCATTGGCTATTGTCGAACAGAAAAAAGCACATTTAGAAAAAGAACAGGAAAGCCTAACAGCTTCTAAAGCCGAATTTGAAACAATTTCTCTTCTTATTGAAGAAATTAAGGAAACTGAACTTAAAGATAAAGCTTCAGAATTAAATAATATTATGATGGAAAGATACTCTGTTTACGAGGAATTGCATAATCAATATACGGGCGCGTTACAATTAGATAAAGATTTGTATGCGATGTTTAAAGAAGAAACTCCTGTGTTAGAGCAACTACAAGATCAAATCACAAAAATTAACGAAAAATATAAAGAGGTATTACTATCAAGCGAGAGATTTAATGAAACAACAAAACAATATAATGAAACGAAATTATCCTTTTATGAAGAATCTGGGATGGATATTAACGTTGAAGAAGGAGAAAGTTAGGTTCGCATTTCTAAAATGCGAACCTAACTTTTTTTGTCGTTTAGAAAATGAGGTTGCTTTCTTGTTATAATACATCCAGAAAAATCCTGTATTTTATATAACAGATTCAAATCAAATATGATACAGTTTGAAAAATGGTAACCTTATATAACAAACGTGATTACAGTGTAAAAACGTCACAATGGTAATTGCTAAGGAGAAAAAACTCGTTTTTTTTCTCGAAAACTAAAATTGCTGTGTATCATTTTTGTTGCAAAAATAATTGATACAGAATATGATAGTTATGAAAGAATCATTAACCAGGTTCTTATGTAACTTATCAAGTGTAAATGCATCCTAATTTGTTTTTTTGGCAACCTAGATTATATGTATACATCAAACTAATTAATACTTTTTATAGAAAGGATATGGTGACTTACATGATATCGAAAACAGCACAATTCGATGTGAAGAAACAGCTAGAAATAGTTGAGGAACAGTTCAAGACGCTACAAATCCTAAATGAGGAAGGTAAGATCGTTAATGAATCCGCTATGCCGGATTTGAGTGATGAACAGCTGCAGGAGTTAATGCGCCGTATGGTTTATACACGAATTCTTGATCAGCGTTCTATTTCATTAAATAGACAAGGAAGACTTGGATTCTATGCCCCAACAGCAGGGCAGGAGGCTTCTCAATTAGCTTCTCAATTTGCATTGGAAAAGGAAGATTTTATTCTTCCTGGTTATCGTGATGTTCCGCAAATGATCTGGCATGGTCTTCCGTTATCACAAGCCTTTTTATGGTCACGTGGTCATTATGAAGGCGGTAACATTCCTGAGGGTGTAAATGTGATTGCACCACAAATCATTATCGGAGCACAATATATTCAAGCAGCTGGTGTTGCCTTGGGGATGAAAAAACGTGGCACAAAGGCAGTCGCGATCACATACACAGGTGACGGAGGAACTTCACAAGGGGATTTCTATGAGGGAATTAACTTTGCGGGTGCTTTTAAGGCTCCAGCAATCTTTATTATTCAAAATAACCGTTTTGCGATTTCAACACCTGTTAGCTTGCAATCAGCTGCTAATACTCTAGCACAAAAAGCTGTGGCAGCAGGAATTCCCGGCGTTCAGGTAGATGGTATGGATCCACTTGCTGTGTATGTTGCAGTAAAAGAAGCACGTGAGAGAGCAATAAATGGTGAAGGTCCAACATTAATTGAAACTCTTACTTATCGATATGGTCCACATACAATGGCGGGAGATGATCCGACTCGTTACCGGACTTCAGATCTTGATAATGAGTGGGAGAAAAAAGATCCGCTTGTTCGTTTCCGTATTTTCCTTGAAGGTAAAGGGCTTTGGAATGAGGAAATGGAAAACGAAATTATTGAAAAAGCGAAGGAAGATATTAAAGCTGCGATTAAAGTTGCCGATGATACACCAAAGCAAAAGGTAACAGATTTAATTTCGATTATGTATGAAGAAATGCCTTATAACTTAAAAGAACAATTTGAAATATATAAAGAAAAGGAGTCGAAGTAGACTATGGCTCAAATGACAATGATTCAAGCAATCACTGATGCGTTACGCACAGAACTACGTAATGATCCGAATGTATTAGTGTTCGGTGAGGATGTAGGTGTAAACGGGGGAGTATTCCGTGCGACGGAGGGACTGCAAACAGAATTCGGAGAAGATCGTGTTTTTGATACACCTCTTGCTGAATCTGGGATCGGTGGTCTTGCAGTTGGCCTTGGTTTACAAGGATTCCGTCCTGTGCCAGAGATTCAGTTTTTTGGTTTCGTTTATGAAGTAATGGATTCCATTTCAGGGCAGCTTGCTCGTATGCGCTATCGTTCTGGGGGTCGATACAACTCTCCGGTAACAATCCGTTCACCGTTTGGAGGAGGCGTACATACGCCAGAAATGCATGCGGATAGCTTAGAAGGATTAATGGCTCAGCAACCTGGTTTAAAGGTTGTTATTCCATCGACTCCATATGATGCAAAGGGCTTATTAATTTCAGCTATTCGTGATAATGATCCGGTAATTTTTCTTGAGCATATGAAATTATATCGTTCCTTCCGCCAAGAGGTTCCGGAAGAAGAATATACAATTCCATTAGGAAAAGCAGAAGTAAAGCGTGAAGGTTCTGATTTAACGATTATTACTTATGGAGCAATGGTTCATGAAGCGTTAAAAGCAGCGGAAGAATTACAAAAAGAAGGCTATTCTGCTGAAGTTATTGATTTACGTACAGTGTCTCCAATTGATATTGAAACAATTATTACTTCCGTAGAAAAAACAGGTCGCGCTATCGTTGTACAGGAAGCGCAAAAGTCAGCAGGGATTGCTGCTAATGTCGTTGCGGAAATTAATGATCGCGCTATCTTAAATTTAGAAGCTCCTGTTCTTCGAGTAACAGCACCTGATACTGTGTTTGCATTTCCACAGGCTGAAACAGTATGGCTTCCAAATTACAAGGATATTATAGAAACTGGAAAAAAAGTATTAACATTTTAACTAAATCATAGTGAAAATTTTATAAAAAGGCGGAAATTGGAGAAGAACAGAAATCGGCACCATGGCCGATTTCTTCAATTCCAACCTCTGACCTCGCATATATAGATTAGGAGGGTGATTCCATATGTCATTTCAATTTAAGTTACCTGATATTGGTGAAGGTATTCATGAAGGAGAAATTGTGAAATGGTTCGTGAAGCCAGGTGATAAAATTCAAGAAGATGATGTATTATGTGAAGTCCAAAATGATAAAGCTGTCGTTGAAATTCCTTCTCCTGTTAAAGGAACGGTAGAAAAGATATTGGTTGAAGAAGGCACTGTTGCAACTGTAGGGCAAGTGCTCATTACATTTGATGCACCTGGGTATGAAGACTTAAAGTTCAAAGGTGATGCTGAAGACGAAGTTGAAGTAAAAGAGGAAGCTAAACAGCAGGCTGAGAGTGAAAGAGCTGAGCAAGCGAATTCTACTCCAGTACAAGAAGAGGAATCTACTCCTGTACGTCGAGTTATTGCGATGCCGTCCGTTCGAAAATATGCTCGGGAAAAAGGGGTAGATATTCGTCAAATTTCTGGAAGTGGGAATAATGGTCGCATACTAAAAAATGATATAGATGCATATTTAGATGGTGGGACACAATCTCAAAAGGTTGAGGCAACTAAGGATGTCAACGATATTTCTCAAGAAACAGCTGCTCCTAAAGATGAACAAGTTATTATTCCACAAGGTCAGTATCCGGAAACAAGAGAAAAAATGAGTGGAATTCGTAAAGCAATTGCAAAAGCAATGGTAAACTCAAAGCATACAGCTCCTCATGTTACCTTAATGGATGAAGTAGAAGTAACGAAGCTTGTTGCTCATCGTAAAAAGTTTAAAGTAGTAGCAGCTGAAAAAGGGATAAAACTAACATTTTTACCATATGTCGTGAAGGCATTAACAAGTGCTCTACGTGAATACCCAATCTTAAATACATCCGTTGATGATGAGAAGAGCGAAATTGTTCAGAAGCATTATTACAATATTGGAATTGCAGCAGATACTGATAAAGGTTTATTAGTTCCGGTAATTAAAGATGCGGACAGAAAATCAATCTTTTCAATTTCTGATGAAATCAATGGTCTCGCTACAAAAGCACGTGAAGGCAAGCTAACTCCAGACGAAATGAAAGGTGCTTCTTGTACGATTACGAATATCGGATCTGCTGGTGGACAATGGTTTACACCAGTAATTAACCATCCTGAAGTCGCCATTCTTGGAATCGGACGTATTGCAGAGAAAGCTATCGTAAAAGACGGAGAGATTGTGGCAGCACCAGTGCTAGGTATATCCTTTAGCTTCGATCACCGAATTATTGATGGAGCAACAGCGCAAAATGCGGTAAACCATATTAAGCGTTTACTAAACGATCCGGAACTTTTGTTAATGGAGGCGTAAAAAATGGTTGTAGGAGATTTTCCGATAGAGACAGACACACTTGTCATTGGTTCTGGTCCTGGAGGCTATGTAGCAGCTATCCGAGCTGCGCAGCTTGGGCAGAAGGTTACGATTGTAGAAAAAGCAAAACTTGGAGGAGTTTGCTTGAATGTTGGGTGTATTCCTTCAAAAGCATTAATTGCTGCTGGACATCGATATGAAACAGCAAAGAACTCTGAAGTAATGGGAATTACTGCTGAAAATGTAAAGGTTGATTTTTCCAAAGTTCAAGAATGGAAAAGTGGTGTTGTCAATAAGCTGACAAGCGGTGTGGAAGGCTTATTAAAAGGCAATAAGGTTGAAATTGTTCGCGGTGAAGCATATTTCGTGGATGCTAATACTTTACGCGTAATGGATGAAAATTCTGCGCAAACGTATATATTTAAGCATGCCATAATTGCAACAGGATCCAGACCAATTGAAATACCGGCTTTTAAATATTCAAAGCGAGTGCTTGATTCCACAGGCGCTCTTGCACTTCAAGAAATCCCAAAAAGTATTGTGGTTATCGGCGGAGGCTATATTGGTACCGAGCTTGGAGGCGCATATGCTAATTTTGGTACTAAAGCAACGATTCTAGAAGGTGCTGATGAGATATTAGGTGGTTTTGAGAAGCAAATGTCAGCACTAGTAAAGCGTAATTTAAAGAAAAAAGGTGCTGAAATCATTACAAAAGCACTTGCTAAAGGTGTCAAAGAGACAGAAAACGGCGTCGTTGTAAAGTACGAAGTAAAAGGCGAAGAAAAATCAGTTGAAGCTGATTACGTATTTGTTATGGTTGGACGCAGGCCGAATACGGATGAATTAGGCTTGGAACAAATTGGTTTAAAAATGAACGAACGTGGAATCATTCATACAGATAAACAATGCAGAACAAGCATAAGTAATATATTTGCTATAGGTGATGTCATTGAAGGACCACCTCTTGCTCACAAAGCATCATATGAAGGGAAAATTGCGGCTGAGGTAATTGCGGGTCAAAAATCTGAAATAGATTATCTTGGAATTCCGGCTGTCGTTTTCTCTGATCCGGAACTTGCTTCTGTTGGTTATACTGAAAAGCAAGCTAAGGATGAAGGGATTGAAGTGACAGCAGCAAAATTCCCATTTGCTGCAAATGGTCGTGCACTTGCATTAGAGGCTACTGAGGGATTTGTAAAGTTAGTGACTAGAAAAGAAGATGGTCTCGTTATAGGAGCTCAAATTGCGGGTGCTAGTGCGTCAGATATGATTGCGGAATTAGGGTTAGCGATCGAAGCGGGAATGACGGCTGAAGATTTAGCAATGACAATTCATGCGCATCCAACACTAGGTGAAATTACTATGGAGGCAGCAGAAGTTGTTCTTGGAACACCAATTCATATCATAAAATAAATAGAATTTTAAAAAGTCCCTTTTGAAGGGACTTTTTTTGTTTAGGAAATGATTTGAAGACTTGGAAAAAGCATGTCTAAATATTATCGAATTACAAAATAAGATTCCCTTTTCTTACATATAATTACTAAGACAAGGGTATTATTTTTAAAAGGAAATGAGTAGGACAATTGAAAAGCAGAGGTGGCTTGCCCAGGAGCGACAAGCTTAAGTCGAGACGGCGAGTGGTTGTTCTTTAACCTACTTGACGGATTGACTTAAGACCTAGGGTTCCTAGCTGCCGAAGCTAGACAAAGGAAACCGGTGGTGGAATTATGAAGGTCTATACTGTATTTCTATTGCAGCTCATTATTTGGAGTGGCTATACATTCATTGAATGGCTTTCACAACATGATCAGCTCATGTACAAAGTAATGATGTTTTTCATCTTTTTATATTTAGCCATTGTTATCGGAAATTCCATAATGAAATCATTTAAAAAAACATTTTTTGTGACTTCATTAAGTCTTGTATTATATGGCTCATTTTATTTTACAATGTCAATCCTTCCAATTTAGGGACCAAAAAAGAGCCCTATTCAGGCTCTTCAAGCGGTTTTCCACTAAATAGTCTTCTTATAATACTATATAATGCAAATAGAAAAAGAAAATAGCCAAGAAATGAAAAAAGCAGAGGGGTAATTTTATATTTCGTTTCTTTTTCGAATGGGGATTCAAACTTTACTTCAGTAGGATAGGAGTCTGTTTGAGATGGTAGTAATACCATTTGCTCTGCAAAAGGAAACGGTCCACCAAACGTAATTGCCTGCTTAACCACCTCAGGTTTTTCTTCAAAATATGAATGAAAGAAAAAGGGAGAGATGAGTGTTATCGCAAGACTGACAACTCCAATAAAAATAATTCTTTTTGTTAACATTGTACACCTCTAGACAGTTGAGTTAAAAAATGACTGAATGATACTTTCGAATAAAGAGAAGAACAGCAATTGCTGTTCTTCATTATTATTTTCTAGGATAGAAATACATGACTCTTCCGTTGAATAAATGCAATTCAGCTTGAAGCTTTTTAGCTAGGAATCGACAGAACTCATTTGCTTTCCCCTTATCTCCAAATGTTGCTGTTTCTGGCAGTGTAATTTGGATGTAAGATTGTTCTCTTTCAGAACCATCTTCATTGCGAATGACTTCATTATCAATCCCAAGCAGTATTAGATTGTAACGATCATGGTCAGATTCCAAGTAGAACCAATTTTCTTTTCCTTCTTGCTTCTCTTTTAATTCATAAGGAAAAGCAGCTTCATTGTACTTCCATTCAACTTGTTGACCTGTTTTTGCTGTAATTTCTTTATAATACTGAAATAGTTCTTTTACTTCATTTGTCGTGATTGCTTCTTTAGCTGATGAAGGCACAAGCTTTATGTATGCATTACTTGCCATCATCCATCCCCCCATATTCCAGTTATTCTCCCTTTTATTTTATCATTGAATAATAGTGAAGGACAGCTAAAACAGGTTATTATTTAAAGAATCATTGAAAATTCATGAAAATAGAGTTATAATAATATTCTAAATATTTAAAAAGAAAAGGAGGAGTAATATGATTTTATTTGAAAAGCTCTATGATGAGCATGAAAATGTAAAGTCACGTTTTGTTGGCTTTACGACAGAAGACACACGATATGACTTCGGGATTGTATATACAAATCTTTTTTTCGGAAAACCTCTTGTCGTTTGTATGCAAACGGGCCGCTCAACACTCCTCGATCCCAATGACCTCGAAAATACAGAATATTTAAAGAAAGCTTTTAATATGGATAATTATCAGCAGGCAGAGGATTTATGCGAATTCTTTAGAGAAGCACTTCCAGGTGTATATTTCGAAACTCAATATGAGTAAATGGGGTTGTCCGATAAGTGCCTGGCTCCCTCCTTACAACACGATATATAGATGCGTTTTCTCGAATTCTCATCTATAAATTGTGTCGGAGGTGCCAGGCTCTTCGTTTTCAGACAGCCCCATTTATGTTTCATGGTTTTTGCTTAACAGTCCTCAAATCGGACATACTGATTTAACCAATCATATATATATCTTTAATACCTAAAATTTGGACATATGTGTTATACAATTTTAACTTGAAATGTTAATAGTGTTATATTATTATGGAATTAAAGATATTAAATCGTTTCCAATTAATTAATATGACTTTATAATAAAGGAGAATGAACAGATGGGTACACTAGTATGCCAAACTTGTAATTCTACAATTGACCACTTTGATGATGAGAAAGTAACAGTGTTATACGCAAAATGTAATTGCTGTAATCACGACCATCACGAAGAAGAAAAGTAAAATAGCTTCGAAATTTTAAAGGAATAATGAAATCTAAATAACAAGAGCCTTCCATGAATAGGAAGACTCTTTTTTGTTTTTTTAACAAATAACACGGTTTTCCTTTGATATGATTCCTCCAATCATCGTAATTTCATTTTTAAAAAGAAAGAAATTATCTTCAATATAGTTTTCATTCGAAAGAGGAAATTATAACATTGAAATAGAAATAAGTAGAATGGTTGATGGAGAAAGGGGGCGTTGTTATGGATTGGAGAACAAGAGTAACAGAATTATTAAAAATAAAATACCCAATCATTCAGGGAGGACTTGCTCATCTAGCCTATTCAGATTTAGCTGCTGCGGTTTCAAATGCAGGAGGACTAGGGCAAGTGACTGCAATGTCAATAGAAAGCCCTGAAGCATTACGTGAAGAAATTCAAAAAGTAAAGCTTTTAACGAATAAACCTTTTGGTGTAAACTTTGCTATTGGGCAGCATGGGAGGTCGTTTTCTCACTATTTAGACGTAGCAATTGAGGAAAAAGTACCTGTCATAACGATGACAGGAGGAAATCCAACGCCGATTTTCGACCAATTAAAAGGTGTGGACGTAAAGAAGCTTGTACTCGTTGCAGCAAAAAGACAGGCAGTGAAAGCAGAAGAGCTAGGTGCTGACGCGGTTATGGTCGTTGGACAAGAGGGTGGGGGCCATCTTGGAAGAGATGATATTGGCACGTTCGTCTTAGTTCCACAAGTAGTTGATGCGGTTTCGATTCCTGTCATCGCTTCTGGTGGAATTGGTGATGGAAGAGGTTTAGTGGCTGCCTTATCTTTTGGTGCAGAGGGTATAGAGATGGGTACTAGATTTATTGCCACGAAAGAGTGTATCCATGCTTCTGATGTTTATAAACAAAGGTTAGTAGATGGAAGTGAAATGGATACAGTCGTGATAAAAAGGTCAATCGGTGCACCAGCTAGAGTCATTTCCAATGCGTGGACTGACGAAATTCTTGAAATTGAAAAAGCAAACGGTGGATTTGAACAATTAAAAAGATATATAAGCGGACAAGCTAATAAGCGATATATCCACGATGGAAAAGAAGAAGAAGGGTTTGCTTGGGCTGGTCAAGTAATGGGACTAATTAAGGATGTTCCAACTGTCCAGGATTTATTCAATCGAATGATTTCCGAAGGAGAAGAAATTCGTCAAAAATGGGCAAAGTAGATTATAATCCAGCTAGAATATACAATTGAGGTGTTATGTAATGGACTACCAATATCCGTTAGAATTTGATTGGTCAACAGAAGAAATAATTGATGTTATTACTTATTTTCAGCAGCTTGAAAAGGCATACGACAAAGGAGTCTTAAAGGAGGAACTTTTAGCCTCTTATCGTAGATTTAAAGAAATCGTCCCAGGAAAGTCGCAAGAGCGGAAAATTTGTGATGAGTTTGAAGACGTAAGTGGTTTTTCATCTTATCAAACACTAAAGGCTGCAAAAGAAAAAAACGCAGGTGAGCTCATAAAAATGAAATGAAAAATGATAAAACCTCCTGATGAAGGAGGTTTTATGACACAATTTGTTTATATAATGGGATTAATATGTTAAAGGCTGCTTCAGTTTTTTCTAAGAACTGATCCGCAGACATACTACTTGCTTCCTCTCTAGGAATATTCACTCCACATAATAGTTCAGCTTTTTTTACTTTTTGTAACCTGACAAACATTGCCTTTAACTCTTCCTTAGATAGCTCGCCATGAGCTTTGGCGAAAGGTTTCATATGATCGATCGACCACACAAAATCTGCAGGAATTTGTTTATAAATATTGTTTAGGTTCTTTTCAAATGTTTTTCCAAACTTTTCTTTATTAGGCGCTTCATAGATAATAGCAAACCAAATGAAAACATGTGATTCCCACAATCCAATTTGGAAATGAGGGAGCATCTTATATCCCCTAGAATTGGAGGAAAAAGCAATCCAAGTATCGTTTGGAGGGTTAACGGTCCTACGGGCATGCTTTGCAACATGTGGGAATATTTCATCCCCAGTCTCTACAGAGAGCATTGGTGAAAAGATTTGGCCAAGAGCATCAAATTTTGGTCGTATATGGGTAATTAACGCATCCATCCGATTTTCTAAACCCTCAATTTTAAAAACATCAAAATCTTTATTAGTAAAACCTGAAAATGACATCACACAGCCTCCTTAAAGCTTTCAACAATATATTAACACACTCATTAAAAAACAATAAACAACATGCTTTTTCAAAAAAAATAATGTAATTTCAGGTAAAAAAACAAATTTGTTGCAACGAAACAAGATTCCACATAATATAATAGTAAAAATAATCAGAAGATTGAAAAGGGGTGTAATATAAAATGAAGCAACTTATTAGTTCAGTGAAAAATAACGTGGTGGAAAAGGAAAGAACGGCAGTACTCCGTTTGGAAATGGATTATGAGCTTGCGACACTGTTTGAGGCTATGAATGAACAAAATGAAGAAGTGAAAAAGATAAGTAAGCAAAGACTGGAAAAAATACGCGCAGAACTTTTAAAGCTTCAAGCTTTATGAAGCAAGCCTTTTTAGTAAGAAACAATTGCTAAAGGAGAAAGAAAATACAAAATGCATAGTGAATTAAAATTTAACTTATAAAAACGAACTCCTATATAAAAATCAGGGGTTCGTTTATTAATTTTCGCAGACAATAAAACTTGAAGCGGACGAATTGGTAGTCTATTGTTAACTAAGAGGAAAAGGAAAATTAATGGTTTATATACTATAAGCAGGAAAATAGGCGGTGGGTATGCATGACGAATTGGTTAGAAATCGACGATGATGCGAAAAAATGGATAAAAGAAGCTGGTGAGAGTATTAAGCAGTCATTCTCGAATGCGTTGACAATAGAAACCAAATCAGATAAGAATGATTTAGTAACGGATATTGATAAAAACACTGAAAAATTTTTTATAAAAAAAATTAAAGACAAATATCCTGAGCATCGAATATTAGGTGAAGAAGGCTTTGGAGATATTGTCTGTGACCTTGATGGTGTTGTATGGATGCTAGATCCAATAGATGGAACAATGAATTTTGTTCATCAACAGCGTAACTTTGCCATTTCCATTGGCATTTATGAAAACGGTGTTGGAAAAATAGGATTAATTTATGATGTGGTTCATGAAGAATTGTACCATGCTTCAAAAGGGAATGGGGCATTCCTGAATGATTTAGCTTTGCCACGGTTACAAGATGTGACTGTTTCAGAAGCGATTATAGGCGTTAATGCCTTATGGGTAACGGAAAATAATCGGATAGACCCCGCCGTTCTTTCTCCGCTCGTTCGGGATGCCAGAGGAACCCGTTCTTACGGATCAGCAGCAATTGAAATGGCCTATATTGCGTCAGGAAGAATGGATGCCTATATATCCTTACGTTTAGCACCTTGGGATATTGCCGCCGGTCTAATATTAGTTGAAGAGCTCGGAGGAACAGCCACCACATTAAAGGGTGAACCTTTAAATCTTCTCGAAAAGAATTCATTATTTATTTCCAAGCCTGGTCTTCATGATGAAATAATGAGTAAATACTTAAAGGACGGAAAATGGTAAAATAAAAAGCTGACTGTCTATGATAGAAGACAGTCAGCTTTTTATAAATATCCATTCTCTCTCATTTTCTTTTTTGTTTTGAAACCAAATCCCATAATAAAAATTAAGGCAATAATTGCTGCGAAAATACCTATGACACTTCTTTCCGCTGCGGCAATTCCAATCCCCATTATGCATAGTGTTGCTCCAACCGCAAAAGCTAAAAATGGCCATTTAATTTGCTTCAAGATATCCACTCCTAAATTAGTTGGAAAAAGGTAAATACAAACTAATTACTCTTTCCATCTAATTTTACACAAAAAACTTTTAAGTTTCCACAATAATTATGATATAATAATTCAGTTGTAGATATAAAAAAAGCAGAAATGCAATTTTATTGCTAAATTTAGGTAGGAGGAACTTCCTTGAAATTGAGAGAAGATATTAGAAACATCGCCATTATCGCCCACGTTGACCACGGAAAAACAACAATGGTTGACCAGCTATTGAAGCAAGCGGGAACTTTCCGCGTTAACGAGCATGTTGAAGAGCGAGCAATGGATTCAAATGAAATTGAAAGAGAACGTGGAATTACAATTCTGGCCAAAAATACGGCGATTCAATATAAGGATACAAAAATCAATATTCTAGATACACCAGGACACGCTGATTTCGGTGGAGAAGTAGAACGAATTATGAGAATGGTTGATGGTGTGTTGTTAATTGTTGACGCCTATGAAGGTTGTATGCCTCAAACTCGTTTCGTACTTAAAAAAGCGTTAGAACAGAAAATCACCCCAATTGTTGTCGTTAATAAAATTGACCGTGATTTTGCTAGACCAGCAGAAGTGGTGGATGAAGTACTGGATTTATTTATTGAACTAGGTGCAACTGAAGAACAATTAGAGTTCCCAGTTATTTATGCATCTGGTATTAATGGAACTGCTAGTGTTGATCCTGATCCTTCCAAGCAAGACGAAAATATGCAGTGCTTATACGAAGCGATTATTGAACATATCCCTGCACCAATTGATAATAAAGAGGAACCATTACAATTCCAAGTATCATTACTAGATTATAATGATTATGTGGGTAGAATTGGAATTGGACGTGTGTTCCGTGGCAAGATTCATGTTGGACAACAAGTTGCGTTAATGAAAAATGACGGTTCTGTAAAGCAATTCCGTGTAACAAAAATCTTCGGTTTCTTCGGCTTAAAACGACAAGAAATTCAAGAAGCTCAAGCTGGAGATTTAATTGCATTATCAGGAATGGAAGATATTAATGTCGGAGAGACAGTTTGTCCTGTCGAGCACCAGGAAGCATTGCCACTTCTTAGAATTGACGAGCCGACACTACAAATGACGTTTTTAGTTAATAACAGTCCTTTTGCAGGGAGAGAAGGAAAATATCTTACTTCAAGAAAAATTGAAGAAAGATTACGTTCTCAGCTTCAAACGGATGTTAGTCTTCGTGTAGATAATACAGATTCTCCTGATGCTTGGATTGTTTCTGGCCGTGGAGAGCTTCACTTATCAATTTTGATTGAAAATATGCGTCGTGAAGGCTATGAGCTACAAGTTTCAAAGCCAGAAGTTATTGTAAGGGAAATTGATGGTGTTCGTTGTGAACCAATTGAGCGTGTACAAATCGATGTGCCTGAAGAGCATACAGGAGCGATTATGGAATCGATTGGAGCCCGTAAAGGGGAAATGCTCGATATGATAAACAACGGGGCGGGACAGGTCCGTTTAATCTTTAATGTACCTGCTCGTGGATTAATCGGTTATACAACTGAATTTATGACGCTAACTCGTGGATATGGAATCATTAATCACACATTTGATAGCTACCAGCCGATGGCTCAAGGTAAAGTTGGTGGTAGACGTCAAGGTGTACTTGTTTCCATGGAGAGCGGAAAGTCATCAACTTATGGTATTATGCAAGTAGAGGACCGTGGAATTATCTTTGTTGAAGCGGGAACTGAAATTTATGAAGGTATGATTGTTGGTGAACATACTCGTGAGAATGACATAACTGTTAATATTACGAAAGTAAAACATGCGACAAACATTCGTTCAGCAAATAAAGATCAAACAGCTACAATGAAAAAACCAAGAATTATGACTCTTGAAGAAGCGTTAGAGTACTTGAATGATGACGAATATTGCGAAATCACACCTGAATCGATTCGTCTAAGAAAAAAAATCCTAGATAAAAATGAACGTGAAAAATCAGCGAAAAAGAAAAAAATGGCAGAAACGAATTAATAAATGTTCTAAAAGGAGCTTCATTTCCCTCCTTTTTTGAACAGAAACGAGGAGGGAAATAAGAGCGTGGATATTACTGAATTCTTATCTTTTTTCGCAGCATTATATAATGTAGAGGAAAACCCTACATTAGGGATGTGGCTCCTATATGGAACGATTATTGTTTTATGTATTGTTGTGTATAAGTTAGGATTTGCAAAAAAACTACCACTTGCAAAATCAGCCGTTGTTTATCTTTTTCTAGTGTTAGGCTGTACAATATTGACGTTTTTTGCGGTATTTCTGCCGATTGCAGAAGGATTGGTCGTCGCAGCTTTGATATTAATCATCTACAAAATCCGCCTTAATCAACAAAAAAAGCTTGAGAGCAAAGAATTATAGTTTGGGGAGAGCAATTATGAAATCATTGCAAGACACCTTATATAATTGGTTAACGATTAAAGTTGTTAAAGATGCGCGGCCAGATGATACTGCTGCAGCTGACACTGAAAAAATGTTCGGAGATATGCTGATTAATGAGCATGGACTTTTTAATGTAGAAATAGAAACAGATGAGGTTATGTATTATGTACATTATGACCAAAATGGGGAAAGAAAGAAGTCACGCTTTCCGAGGGAATTAATTGAGGTCATGCTAGACCAGATAAATCTAGAGCCTGAAAAGTATAGTAACTATCCAGAGGAATAAGAAGAAGCCGCTCATTTTATTTGGAGCGGCTTCTTCAAAAATAATTACTTACCAATCTTCTTCTGTTTTTTTGCTTTGATATAATTTAAAGTTTCCTGTCTCAAATCTTTTAAGCGTATTGGTGGTAATTCTAGATTCGCAATCCTTACACATATATGTGTGGATAGGGCGATTTCTGAGCCTCTTTGCTTGAAGAGATTCATTTTCAATAGATTCAATCTTATCACAAATTACACATTTTACTCGCATTATGGCACCTCTATTAATCAAAAATATTCTTTTTTTTATTTTGTAAAGTAGTAATGGTATGTTTATTATATATGAAGTTTGTTCTCATATCGAATTTCTTTTTTGATTATTTTGGATTTCGGTTGAAAGATAATCACCATCATAATATGATTAAGCAGATAGGAGGGAATGACATGGCAAATCAAGTAGAACCGAAACTAATAAAAGGCTTGTATGATGAGATGCAAAAGGAGCGTTTTGTAACGATTGCAACCGTTGACTTTGAAACAGGTGGTCCGAACGTTAGCGCAATTTCATGGGTCTTAGCTAAAAATGAAGAAACCATTTATTTTGCTGTAGATAACCGCTCCCGTATTATTCAAAACATCAATAACAATGGTAAGGTAGTAATTAACATTATTGCAAATGAATCTACATATTCCATCGCTGGAAATGCCTTAGTTAAAGCAGAAAAGCTTGAAGGGGTGCCGTTAAAGCTTGCTTTAGTGGAAATAAAGATTCAAGAAGTTAGAGATGTTATGTTTTACGGTTCGAAAATAATTTCAGAACCTGTTTATGATAAAACATACGATAAAGCAGCTGCAACAAAATTAGATAAGCAAGTAATGGATGCAATGAAAAATGCTTAGTCAATATTGACTAAGCATTTTTTTGTATTCTTGTGACTTCGCGAGAAAATATTTAGCTCTGCGCTTTTTACTACTTATAATAATTCGACTGTTCTTCCTGCTTCTTTTCTAATTTTTGATCCTCGTTTTGATTTAATCCATTTTTATTATTTTCCAAAGATTTTGTTGGTGTAGGTCTTTCGATATCGGCAGGGATCTCTGGCATGAGTCTTCCCGCAATATCAGCGAGTTCATTCATAATCCCTTGCACAGGCTTGCCATTTTTAATATCCTCTGAAATTTCTCTTAAACGTGCATTTATATCAGGATCAGCGATAACAACAGCGCGTGCACCATATGGGTCATTTTTTAAGCTTTCTGCAACAGAGTATTTAATCGAGCCGACTTCAGAACGTTCCAGGTTTTTATTTACGTCTATTCCCACAATCGCGTATCTGCCTAATACAATGGCAGTTGCATCATTGACATTGGGGATGCTGCTTGCAAGTTCAACCAGACGTCTGGAAATTTCTTGTCCAGATTTCCTATCGACATCCTGAATCGTACTATTTTTTACATTCACTAAATTTTGTGATGTTCCTTCTTGTCCTTGGTTGTTTTGTGTGCCACAGCCTGCTAGAAACATAATGCCTAGAATAATGCATATCCATTTTTTCATTTTTGTAACCTCCTTAGCCTATTCTAAAAAGGATTCGATATCGTTTATTGTGTAAAATTTCTTCTATCTTTATTCAGAAAATCATATATTTAATCAAAGTTCTATTCGTTCCACTGTCTTCACAATAAAGAACAGTAAAACAAATCATCCTTGATTTACAAAGTCCCACCGGTGGAAGTTTTACTTATTACGACCTAAGAAGAGCAGGAGGCATCGGATTGAGTAAAATATATGTGTTAGATACCAATGTCTTGTTACAGGACCCTAATTCCATTTTTGCTTTTGAAGACAATGATGTTGTCATCCCAGCTGTTGTATTAGAAG
>JAEWIG010000135.1 GCA_023387295.1 Bacillota bacterium
AGATAACTCGTTTCAACTCAACATGACGGTTTTCATTCCGAGTTTTAGTTAATCAGTTGTAATTGCTTAATAGCAATTCTCCTATTTCGTGCTTTGGCACTTATAAGGAAACGTTTCGCACAGTACAAAACTTCACAATCTGCTTCTAAAGCCTAACATACATATCTATTTTTCTTTAAAGCCTTATTCAATTAAATGGTCCTATTACTGAAAAGACACAATTCCTTTTCAAGAATTGCGCTCGATTGTTGAATATTGATATTGAACTAAAGCACTCCGTTAGTTAAGTAGATATCTAAAAGAACAATTGCCCCAGTACCCCTAATAGCCCTGCAAACAGGAGTAATAATAAATAAGCTGGTATTGAAATTAAAATCTTATTTCGCAACCTAATATTCTCGAATTGTCTATATATCTTACTAACTAATCGGTAACCGATGATTACGATAGGTAAGCTTATACACATTGCTATTAAATCAACATAAGTAAATGGTTTACTTATGAAGTTATCAAGGACAATGTTGATAACAAAAAGTGCTAAAAATAAGATGAATTGATAAATACAAAACCTTACATAATTCAAAGGCGATTCCCCTATTCGATAGTCGATTACATCCTTTAAGAATACACAACATTTAGTGTATTTTCATCAGGGTTTTATCTCCTTTTCCTTGTTCAGCTAAACTGCTTCGTTAGTTCAATAAGAAAAAAAGGGATCGCCGAAGTGATCCCATCTTGAAGTAATGCCCCTATTAGTTGAATAATAATTCCTTAATTTGAATTATTAAGGTCAAATCGTGCAATTTCTTCATCTTCTACTGAAACGATTAACGTTGCATTCATGGCACTGTTTTTAAAACTATCTAATTGGTCTGGAGAAGGTGCAATTCTGATTTCAGGATTTTCTTCTAAGGCGCCTAAAACAAAATCAAGGGTATATACTCCTTCCTGATTTGGTTCAATAACTGGATTACTAGTTTTTCCTACACCTAGATTAGCCTTTTTCCTTTCTTCTACATCATAAATATTAAAACCCATTACTTCTTCAGAAACTGATTTTAACGTTTCATTGGGTTCAATATAAACCTTAATTCCATCGTCATACTCGAATGTCTCGCCATTAGGTCTTTCCATCTCACCAAGAGACTTTTTCCCAGTATTCTTTAAGACGAAATTATAACTAAGTGAAATAGGCTGTATAATTTCACCTTTATTCTTGCCATGAGTAATACCAATTCCTCCTGACCTGTCATCTCTAATTTCAACATTTGAACTTACGATTTCTAAAGAAGGTTTACTTGAACACCCTGACAATAGCAGTAGAATTATGAAAATACTCGAAAAAAGCCTCATTAAATCTCCCCTAGTAATTGTATTTTTTATTTACATTTTACCATATATTTCAAAACGATTTGCGACCTTTTATTGAACAAAACTGCTTCGTTAGTTTAATAATTTTTTAAAAACAATACTTTTTTGGTTAAATTTTCATATTAATATTAATAGGGTTATTTCAATAAGCACTTTGCTGAAGGGGGAAAACAATGAGAATTGGGGCATTCACATTATGGATATGGTTTACTATTTTAGTTGGTGGAGCATTTGTATATGGTCAAATAAATAACTTACAGCAAGATTCTGATAGAGCAATTACAAGTAGTAAATCAAATGCAGAAACAGAAGATATAAGAGTATGGAGTCAAAATGAATTTGAAAAATTAATCCAAAATCCCCCTTTTCAGCTAGTCCTTCCAAATGAAAGGTTATTATCAAGAAATGCAATATCAGGGGTATATATTACTAATGCAAGTGCAGGAGAATATCAAATAGAAATCAATTATGAAACATCCAAAGGTCCAGTGCAAATAGTACAAATAAATATGACTGAAGAAAAATATCTATCTTCTGAAACAGTACCTGTTAAAGATAATCAATGGGAAAATAGTAAGGAGATAAAGCATTACATTACAATAATTAATGGAATAATTGTTTCAGTTAGTGGACAAGTTCCAAAAGAACAATGGGAAAATATAATAACTTCCTTAAATAGTGAAGGTCAATCATTTTGATTTTGATTGATTAATTGTCTTCATATTTTGTCATTCATCTTTATTTAACTAACCTGCTTCATTAGTACAACAAGAAAAAGACCTCCGCTGCGATCACTTTCTTTAACTCTTGCACACGTTCGTGAAAAAAGATGTATTCAATCCATCTGGTAAAAACCCTTCATTTTCAACCATGTTTCATACCAAAATGTTTTTTGCTTTAAAGGTTTTTCTACTGCTATTTCCTCTTCATTTTTTATTATATACACTTTATTATTGTTAGTTTTTATCTTATCTCCAAAGTTAAAAACAATGTTAAAACAGTCCTTTTTATACTGGTTTTCTCTTTCATCCGACTATTCTGCTTTTTCGATTGAGAATCTATTTTTCAAGTTTACATCAGTCCTCTATGTTAGTCGTGATTTATTACAATATTTTCATTGTTATACATAGAAAAATCAAATTTTGTTATTGAACTAAACTGCCCGTTCGTATTATAAGGTCAACCAGATAAGAAAACATTTCTGGTTGACCATTTTTTATTTGGTCTTATTATATCAGTAGCCAGGGTAGAACGTAACTGCGCGTGGGGCTTAGACCCCGTCAAGTAAACGGTTCACCCCCTACTTGTAGAAACATGATTGAGGCTGGTTGGGACTTAGATCTCGTATAACAAGCGAAGCTGTGACACTGCAAGAAGGAATTAGGGGTACTGGCAAATCACTAGTTTAGGAGGAGATTTAGAATGGATCCAGTAATAGGTCTGGATATATCTAAAGGGGAAAGTCAGGTTCAAGCATTTTTAGATAAAGGAAAACCATATCGTAAGAGTTTTAAAGTTTCTCATACTTTAGAAGGTCTTAGTTTACTTGTAGATTTTCTGGAGGAAATAAAGAGGGAAACAGGCAAGAAACCTCCTGTTGTCTTAGAAGCAACAGGACATTATCATTCTTCTGTTGTTCAATACTTGGAGGACCGTGGATATTTATTGATTATTATTAATCCCTTGATATCTTATAAGGCGAAGAGTTCAAGTCTTCGAAAAGTAAAGACGGATGCGGTTGATGCTTATCTTCTCTGCGAACTGTTTTATAAAGAAGATCTGGAGCCATATAAAAAGCGAGGGGTTCAACTCTTAAACCTTCGGAATCTTACAAGGCAGCACGAAAATATAACAGGGGTATTAATCCAAACAAAGCTACAATTTCAAGCAATTCTGGAACAAGTATTCCCCGAATATAGAGGGGTTTTTGGTGACTTATATTC
>JAEWIG010000222.1 GCA_023387295.1 Bacillota bacterium
TTGTTGATGTACTATGAGAATGGTGACTATTGTCATGATGATGAGTATGCCGGCTTACATTTGTTCGTTTTGTTTTCACAATGGCTGGAACAGTTAATCGAGGAGATTGCTCATTTTTTCTCCATTGATTAATTCCGCCAAATATTCGTACAATAATTGTTCCGAAAACAATAATAAAGATAATTCCAATAAAAATTGGCGCAAAACTAAACATAAATCCACCTGAATTAAACGGGTCAAACATCGTTTTCCCTCCTTATTAATATATAATAATATCATTATTACGAAAATTGGTTAAGAAAGGTTTCGCTACCAAAAGATCTTAGACAAAACGAGGAAGTATCGCTTAAAATGGATGAAAATGGGGGGCGGAAAAATGGAAGTTTATCAGGCAACGACAAAGGATTTAGTAGGTGTATCTAAACTATTTGATTTGTATCGAGTGTTTTATGAGCAGCCTTCCGATAACCAAGCTGCAAAAAATTTCATCCTAGAGCGTCTAGAAAAAAATGATTCCGTTATTTTTGTAGCAGTGGAAAATGGAGAATATATTGGATTTACTCAATTATATCCTAGCTTTTCCTCCGTTTCGATGCAACGGTTATGGATATTGAATGATTTGTATGTGAAGCAAGAAGCTAGAAATAGAGGAGTAGGAAAAAACCTTTTAGCCGCTGCAAAACAGCTAGCTCTCAAAACAAATGCAAAAGGGTTAAGTCTTCAGACAGCAGTTGATAACTTTAATGCACAAGCTTTATATGAATCAGATGGCTGGGTGAAGGATGAAAAATGCTTTTATTATGATCTTAAGATTTAATCGTACTACAAAATAGTTTAGTTATAGAAATTGCATGAATACAGGCTTGTGGGAGTAAAAAAATCCTATAGGCCAATTTTATTTGCGTATAACAAATTTTTTTCCTTGTAGGATTGTTAGGATGTAATAAAGGATTGTCGTATAATGAAATAGGCTTGGAACAAGCTGATAAAGATAAAATGGAGTAGAAACCTATTTTAATACTGTCTCAGGAAGAGAATAGATAGAGAATTAAGAGGAAATTATTTATGAAGAAAAAATATTTATGGATGACAGCAACAATTATATACTGTATGGCAATCTTTGTGACAACAGCTTCGCCTGCATCTACTGGAGGAAACACGTTCTCAATTTTTGTAGAAATCCTACATTTAACAGAAGATCAGGCAGCTGTTGTTAATGTCGTATTTCGTAAGCTTGTTCATTTATCAGCCTTTGGCTTACTTGCGGTTTTATTTTACAATTGCTTTGAAAAAAGGAGATATCTCCTTGCATGGTTGTTTACAACGATTTATGCTGCTACGGATGAGCTTCATCAAGCCTTCCTGCCTGACAGGACAGGCACAATCATAGATGTAGGAATTGATTCGTTAGGTGCATTGATTGCTCTAATTCTATTAAGCTTGATTAATCTTCGAAAACATCGAACGCATTAACAATGCCATACGGAGATGAAGTGAGTTTTCTGAGTCGTGGACAGAATAGTTTAAGATTTCTTCACACTTCGCAATTCGATATTTAACCGTGTTTCTATGTACATAAAGCTTTTTAGCAGTAATGGCAATTTCGCAATGATGGTCTAAATAAACGATTAACGTGTTAACTAGCTCCTCCTCATCCTTGGATTTCGGGTAGGAGAGGGAGCGCATGGTGTTTACGTAAAATGTTTGTAAGTTTTGCTCAGGAATTAAGCGAATCAGCTCCTTTAGCTGCTTTGCTTCGTAAAAGTGTATAAATTTATGCTGGTAAATATCAAAACCATGCTCCCATGCCTCGATGGCTTCATGGTATGTAATAGGAATATCCGTTATATCAGTAGCAAAATGGCCGACTCCGAATGAAAGCGATACTTTTAAATTTGAAAAAGCCTTTTGTTGAAAGTCCTCAAGCCTTTCTTCAATAAACTGTTTAGCTGGCTCCTCCATGTTTATAGGGAATTGCAACAAGATGATAAAGTAAGCATTTTTTAAAAACACGATATTACTTAAAGCTGTTTTCAAAAACGAATCTTTTACATACTCGCTTAAATAGTCATAGCTTTGATTCATAATTTGTGCACTTTGCTCGCCATCGACTTTACAAACGATACACATATATTTTTGATGCTCCATTAACCCGTGTTGCTTTCCTCGATGAATGATTTCCTGCTTTGTTGAAATATTTCCGTCAACGAGTGAGCTGAAAAAATGATTTTCTAGCATGCGGTTATTTTCTTTAATCGCTTCATTTTTTAAAATGGTGAAAGATATGACCGTGGATGCTTGTTCAATCGCTAATTGTGAAGATGGATATGGAAGCTTTTCGGGGTCAAAAATCATCAATATGTATGGGGATGGATTCATCGTTTTAACATGAAAAAGATGAATAGAAACGTTTTTAGCTTGATTCTCAATAGTAATGGATGTTTTGTCACGAAATTCATCCATGTTATGTTTACACATGTTCGAGACATATTCTTTTATATCCTTTAAGGGTTCATGATTAAAATGATGTGAGTATGAAGAAATATCTCCAATCGGATTAAGTAAGAGCACAGGACACTTTAATAAGGAACCAAGGTTTTCGATAAGGGATTGCAAATTAGATCCCTTTATCATCATATTCGTAAATTTTTTATGAACATGAATCGCGTAAAATAGCTCTTCAATTTTGTTGTCCCACAAAAAGCCTAATAATTGATGGGCAACCTCACCTAACGTTAATGACTCTGGAATCCGAATAATTGGAAAATCTAATGAGTTTGCATGATCAATAACCTCTTGAGGAATTTCATCAATAAATCGCTTTAACTTAATCGCCATTCCTGCACAAGGTCTACTGTTAATGTCTGAGATAAATGTACATAAAGCAAGTGGATCCTCTTGAAACGCATATCCTGTTGTGACTATTAATGAATGTTCAGCCATAAAGTTTACTACATCGGGCGTTTCCGTAATCTCAATTGTATCAACTCTTCTATTGAGCCCTGCATGCCCTGCAATGATTTTTGCCTCTTGGAATACATCAACAATAAATAAATCATCAAGCTTTTTCACGCAAATATCCCCCTAGCTTAAGAGTCCGTTATCTCGCAACCTATCATTATTGTAGTTTATCCTATACTTGATTGGAATAACTTGTTGTTGAAAATAGACAAAATCATTCAATAAATTTGTCTATTTGTGATAATGACTAATAACTAAATTTTCTATAAAATTTTAAGAAGGAAGGTATGAAAAGCGGAAGTGCCTTGACCAGGGATGATAAGCATAAGACAAGCCAGTGAGAGCCCTAGGCGCTGTAGCTAGACAAAGAAAGCAGGTGCTGTTGATGAAGGTAACGAGACAAGAGCTGAAGGATTTAATGACAAAGAAACTACATCGAGCTGGTTTAACGGAGGAGCATGCAGAAGGTGTAGCTGACGTGCTTGTTCATGCTGATGCTAGAGGTGTTCATTCACATGGTGCGATGCGTGTTGAATATTATGCGGAAAGAATTTCAAAGGGTGGAACAAACACGAACCCTCAGTTTACTTTTGAAAAAACGGGTCCATGTTCAGCGATTTTTGATGGTGATAATGGTGCAGGGCATGTAGCAGCCAAGGTTGCGATGGATGAAGCTATCAAAATGGCAAAGGAAAATGGTATTGCTGTTGTTGGAGTAAGAAGAATTGGTCACAGTGGAGCTCTTTCCTACTTTGTTGAAATGGCTGCAAAGGAAAATTTAATTGGCCTGTCTGTTTGTCAATCAGATCCAATGGTGGTTCCTTATGGTGGAGCAGAGCCATATTATGGCACGAATCCAATTGCCTTTGCTGCGCCAGGAGAAGACGGAAAGAATATTCTTTTTGATATGGCTACAACTGTGCAAGCATGGGGAAAAATTTTGCATGCACGTTCAAAAAACGAACCTATTGGAGAGGATTGGGCTGTTGATAAAAATGGTGAACTAACTACTGATCCGTTTAAGGTAAATGCATTACTCCCAATTGCCGGTGCAAAAGGATACGGACTTATGATGATGGTGGATATTTTATCAGGCGTTCTCTTGGGTCTTCCTTCCGGAAATAAAGTAACTTCTATGTACAATGATTTGACAGAAGGTCGGAATTTAGGGCAGCTTCATATTGTGATTAATCCTGAGTTCTTCACTGGATTAGCAAGCTTTAAAGAAAGCATTTCAACAACTATGGAGGATCTTAACAATCTGAAACCTGCTCCAGGCTTTGATAAGGTGAGCTATCCTGGTCAAAGAAGCGCACAAAAAGAAGAGAAAAGTGAAGAAAACGGCATCGAGATTGTCGATGATATCTACAACTATCTTGTATCTGATGTTATTCATAACAATAACTTTGATCATAAAGACCCATTTGCAAAATAAACAATCAAGAGCATCTGCTCCCAACCATGTTATGTAAATGTCGTCGGATTCATTTCTCTGCGCTTACGATAACTTCGTTAACATCGAGGCTTGTTCAATGAATCCGACGAAGATTTAGTTTTACAGAAACCAAGTAATCAAAGGATTAAGTGGAGACTAGACGATTTTTGCGTCCTAGTCTCACTTGGTCCTTTTTGCTTGTCATACTTACTGACATTTTTAAAGAATGATTAAAAAAATTATGAGAAGTTAGGGAATGTATATCAATGGAGAAGTAGCTGATATATTTGGTAATTGGCCGATATATCTGGTAATTGACCGATATATCTGGTAATTGACCGATATATTCGGGAATTGGCCGATATATCTTGGAAATGGCCGATATATTTGGTAATTGACCGATATATTCGGGAAATGGCCGATATAATTGGGAATTGACCGATATAATTGGGAATTGACCGATATATTTGGAAAGTGGCCGATATAATTGGGAATTGACCGATATATTCGGGAATTGACCGATATAATTGGGAAATGGCCGATATATCTCGAAAGTTACCAATATTCAAGTA
>JAEWIG010000244.1 GCA_023387295.1 Bacillota bacterium
AGTCTTGACCCTTGGATTAATGACTTAATGACATTTTGAAAATCCGGATTATCGTTCCGATTCAGCATTTCCATATATGCTTTTTCTCTTGGAAAACCTAATTCTATTTCTTGTATAAACCTCGAAAATTCTTCTTGAATCGGTCCAATATAATAACGGATTACTTCTTTTATCGCCCCATCCAATCCAGATCCAGCTTGTAAACTGATACTCACCGTATCCAAGAAATCAGGCAAATCACGCCTAAGCATCTCTTGTCGTTTTTTTGCCCTTCCTCTAACTAAAAAGATTGGAATAAAAAATCCTATGAACGGAAGTGTGACAAATAAAACATTTGCAAATGGGAATCCAAAAAAGAACAGAAATGTTCCAACGAGAAAACCCAAAATGACACAAACAATTTTAAATCCCTGAAAACGAGGAACAGTTAATCCATATGGTTTCCCTGCCTTCATAAGCAATATTTCAACATCAGGTGATTCACTATAAAAATTAATTCTTTCTCCAAGTGCTGAAAAATCATCGGCATACTTAGATAGAAAAAGAACGATTCTGTAAAACAGTGTTTTCTTCTGTAATTTAATTAATTGTTGAGTCATAGCAACTTCATTTATATGTGCTTTAAGAGTTTCTTTATTTTTTGAAAAGATATAAAAATTCAATAAACTCAAGAAAAGAAATAACCAAAATAACATAATTGATGAAAGTATTACTCCGTCCATAGCTCTACACCTTTATATTCGTGACAACTCTAACAAGTATTAAGGAGATGACCATTCCCACTAAAAAGATCGTTGTTAGAATTGCACCTGGTATTGTAAATATCAAATCGATAAACCCATCCATCATCGAATTCAACATTAATATTAAAAATATGGGCATTGCAGGAAGAATATAGGAAACAAAACGCTGTTCTGCAGTTGCTGTTTTTATCGTTTGTCTAAGAATTTTTCGTTCTTCCAGCGTTTTTGCCATTTCTTCAAGAACCTTTGTTAAATTACCACCAGATTTCTTTTGTATTAATAGAGCTGCAATAAATAATTTAAACTCTCTTGTTGGCACCCGCTTTTCAATTTCCTTTAATGCTCTTTCAAAGTCTACCCCCAGCCTTAAATTATGGGCCAATTCCTTAAATTCATCTCTTGCTGGAAATCCGACTTCTGTCGCAACAACTTCAATTCCCTGATTAATAGTCATTCCCGCCTTTGTGCTATTTCCTAATAATCTGCAAACTTCTGAAAGCTGATTATTTAATTTTTCAATATATTTGTTTCTTCGTACTAGAAATAAAAACCAATAGGATACGAAAGTAATAACGGCTGCAATAATAATGCTAATTTTAAACTTCAAGGAGAATAGCCACATAAAAAGAATCACAAGCATGAAACCAAAGAATAATAAAATGGCAAAAAATTCCGACGGCAGTATTAGAATATTGGCATACAATAATTTAGTCTTGAAGTCTTTAGCAAAGGAGGTCTTATCAAACCGATCTCCTAGCTTCGAAATAAAACTACTTCTTCCATGCTCTCTTTTAAACATCGTTTCATATTTTTTTGTGACTTCTCTTTTCTCTTTTCGATAGCCCAGCAAATTATAAATTCCCCAAATAAAAAACAATACAGATACACCGAATATAGAGGCAATTTCCAAAATCTACACCCCCGAATCATTCTTAGAACACCTATTTTATTTCAAAAAGATTACTTGGAAGAGTTATTCCAAACATACGGATTCTTTCTAGGCACCTAGGGATTACTCCTGTAGGTGTAAAATATCCCTCTACTTCACCTGATTTCTTCATCCCAGTTCTTTGGAACTTAAATATTTCATTAATAACAATTTCACCACTATCTTCCCTATGAATCTCGCAAATAGAGGTTATTTTCCTTGTACCATCAGTTAGTCTCTCTCCTTGGACAATAATATCTAATGCGCCTACAATATACTCTCGAATAATATGAGTTGGTAAATCCATTCCGGCCATGACAACCATGCCTTCCACACGTCTTAATGCATCGAAAGGAGTATTGGCGTGAACAGTTGTAATAGATCCTTCGTGCCCGGTATTCATTGCCTGTAACATATCAAACGCTTCTGCACCACGTACCTCACCGACAATTATTCTGTCCGGTCTCATCCTTAACGAGTTTTTTACTAAATGTCGAATCGTAATTTCACCCGTACCTTCAACGTTTGGAGGCCTAGCTTCTAAGCCCACAACATTCTGTTTATCGAGCCGCAGTTCTGCTGAATCCTCAATCGTGACAATCCTTTCTCCATTTGGAATAGAATTTCCTAATACATTCAACAATGTTGTCTTACCACTACCTGTACCACCTGAAATCAAGATATTTAGCTTCGCCCTTACAACCGCGTCTAAAAATATAGACATTTTTTTGTTTAAGGATTCAAAATTGAGCAAATCAATCATTTGAAAGGGTTCTTTGCGAAACTTTCTGATAGATACAACAGGACCAATCAAGCTTATTGGCGGTATTACGGCATTTACACGGCTTCCATCAGGTAATCTAGCATCAACCATGGGTGAACTTTCATCAATTCGTCTACCAATAGGTGCAACAATGCGATCAATGACATGGCGTACATGGTGCTCATCCTTAAAGGTAACTGGAGTTAGCTGTAACTTACCAAGTTTCTCCACATATATTTCTTTATGTCCATTGATTAATATCTCTGTAATTGTTGGATCATCCAACAATGGTTCTAACGGGCCATAACCAACAGATTCATCAATAATTCTCGTCAATAACTCATCTTTATCTGTTCTTGGGATAATGACCTTTTCTTCACTCATAAATTGACTTATAAGCTGCTCAATTCTTAGTCTCATCTCACCTTGAGGCAAACTTGTTAGAAGTTCTAAATTTGCTTCACGTAAAATTCTTGTTTTGTAATGATCGACTAATTCAATCAAATATTGGTTTTCATAATTTCCTCTTGGTTCTTCCTTTAATCTTGTCGT
>JAEWIG010000270.1 GCA_023387295.1 Bacillota bacterium
ATAAAGGCATTTAAGGAGCCTAAAGGTGATGAAATGATACATACCTACTTAGGTGAGACAATAGGCTATGAGATAAAATATAAAAATCGTACATCCATAGGCATTACAATGGATCACTATGGCAATATTGAAGTCCAAGCTCCAAAAGGGATACCAAATGAAAGCGTGCTTCAATTATTAGAGGACAACTGGGAACTGCTACAGAAAAGCTTAAAAGAAAAGAAGGATAGACTGCTTGGACCCCAGGAGAAGGTTTACGATCATGGTGAGAGCTTTCTGTATTTAGGAAGAACCTATCCCATTAAGATCTATCAAGATATAAATATCAAGCAAGATCATGTAGTGTTTAACGACGATAGATTACATATATATGTGAAACAGCTTGATGATGAAAAAATAAAACAAGCTTTAAAACGTTTTTATTATAAACAGTGTAAAGCATTAGTAGAGAAGAGTATCCAGACTTTTCAAAGTAACTTTAAATCCAAACCACGCTTTATTCGTATTTCTGATAGCAAAACGACATGGGGAACATGTGATTCAAAGCTCCAGTTAACATTTAATTGGAGGCTGGCCATGGCACCACAAAAAGTAATCGACTATGTAGTTGTTCACGAAATGTGTCATATGGTCCATCTGAATCATGATCGCTCCTTTTGGCGTCTTGTTGGAAGTATCATGCCCGATTATAAAGAACAGGAAAAATGGTTAGCGTTATTAAGCTGGAAAATGACGGTTTAATTGTATATATTACTTTTCCTATTGCAAAACAGAATGTAAACATAAAGAAGGTAAGCGATTTTCTATGTATTAGAATGTCGCTTACCTTTATTAGTATTAAGGGGAATTTTAGAGCCTGTAAATAATTGGATGGTTATTATTATCTACATCCTATATTATGAAAGAATAGCTTACAACTTGTCCAACATATTAAAGTGCTAAATATTATTTATTTGAGAGAATTCTTTGATTCATTCAATAAATAGGGGGTACAAGCATGGGGGCTTTAAAAGATTTAAATCATAAAAATATGGCGGCTGGAATGGTTGCAGGCATATTTATTATTACGGGACCAACTGCTCTTATATTGGAAGCATCATCAAACGGAAATTTTACTATGGAGCAGACGATTTTATGGCTTTTTGCCGTCTATGTATTTGGTGGACTATTCGGGATGATTCTTCCTTTGTATTACCGTATACCCATCGTTGGTGGGCATACGTTAACTGGAGTTGCGTTTCTAGCGACCATGACAACTCAATTTACCTTCCATGAATTAATTGGGGCATATATTGTTTCCGCGATATTAATGTTACTCATAGGCTCTCTAGGTTTATTTTCAAAGCTAATGAACCTGGTTCCTAAGGAAATTATTTCGGCAATGCTAGCTGGGATGATTACGAAATATATGGTGAATTTCATTATTTCTATTAATCAACTATTGATAGTTGGAGTCATTTCCTTGATCACTTTTTTCATCTTTAGTAGATGGAAGACAAAAATTCCGCCGGTCATTGCAGCAATTATAATTGGATTTATTGTATTAGTTCTGTTCTATCCTATGAATAGTGGTGAATGGACAACTGAAATGATTATCCCACATATTCAATCACCTGCTTTCAATGCGGTGAGCTTCCTTTCTATATCCATCCCTCTTGCTTTGCTCATTTTAAGTAATGATGCAGCGGTTGCTGTTGGTGCATTGAAACAAAATAATTATCACGCTCCTGTTAATCGAATTATTTCTTTAAGTGGAGTATTTTCAATTGTAACAAGCTTTTTTGGAGGACAATCGGCAAATATTGCAGGAATGGCAACTGTAATATGTTCAGATGAAGAGGCAGGACCTAAGGAAAAAAGGTATATGGGGGCAGTTGTCACTGGTTTTCTCCTTCTGTTATACGGAATATTCTCATGGAAACTCGTTCCACTTATTCAGGCTTTACCGAAGGAGTTCATTTCGATAATTGTTGGATTCTCTCTTCTTGCTGTGTTTGGAAATAGCTTACATCAAAGTTTCTCAAAGCAATCGATGAAAATAAGTGCAACATTTGCCTTTATTATCGCTTTGTCTAATATTACAATCTTACATGTAAGTGCGCCAGTTTGGTCTTTAGTAGTCGGTGCTTTCATTGCACGATATATAGAAAATGACAAGTCGAGTGTAATGAAGAAAATGGGAAAGAAAATAGCTTAACATTACAATTTACTTAAACAACATTTTTATAGAAAAGCAGGTACTAAAATGAGTATTATATTAGCATTATTGGCAGCCTTATTCGCCTCTCTTACTGCGATTTTGGCGAAGATTGGGATTGAAAATGTCAATTCAAATTTAGCTACGGCGATCCGAACGATTATGGTGTTGGTTATGGCTTTTATCACCGTGATCATAACGGGAAAGCTTGATACCATACCATTGATTTCAAGCAGTGCACTATGGTTTATTATATTGTCTGGATTTGCTACGGGATTTTCGTGGTTGTTTTTCTTCAAAGCTTTGGCTATTGGGGATGTTTCGAAGGTTGTACCTATAGATAAATCCAGTGTTGTGTTAACGATTATTATTTCAGTTCTATTTCTAGGAGAAGCAGCAAAGCCACTTGTTTTAGCTGGCGGTGCTATTATTGCGATTGGTACTTTTGTTTTAATTGGAAAAAATGATAAAAAGCAACGATTTACTGGTTCGCAAATTTATATTGTTTATGCAATATTGGCCGCAGTCTTTGCCGCATTAACTTCTATCCTCGCGAAAGTCGGGATGGAAGGTGTTGATTCGAATGTAGCGACTTTTTTGCGAACAATCGTTATTCTACTCTTTTCTTGGGGGATTGTATTTTTCCAAGGAACCCATAAAGAAATCAAGAGGATTTCGAAGAGAGGGTTTCTATTTCTTATTTTATCCGGTGTAGCAACGGGTTTATCATGGCTCTGTTATTTTGCGGCGTTAGCTATCGGAAAAGTTTCTATAGTCGCACCGATTGATAAATTTAGTGTTGTACTGACCATGATTTTGAGCTTCATCTTTTTAAAAGAAAAAGCGTCTAAACACACTATTATTGGTGGAATTATTATTACAATTGGAACGACGTTACTTATTCTAAATCCCTAAGCATATGCTTAGGGATTTTTATATATAAAACCAAGAATCATGGGATAAGTACAAGAATACACAGAGTTATTAAATGACTGTTATAATACTAAAATTTATAATTAATATTGTAATATACCAAAAGAGTCAGTATAATGTTTTTATCCGGAAGACAAACATCCTTATGGGGTGGAATCCTAAGGGGTTTGTCGATTTATATCTGACGAATGTCATCTGTTATAGAATAGTTTATGTCTATAATAGTTTGGGCTTTTCTGCAGTGTTAAAAGAAAGAGTAGAATAAAAGTTAACAATGGTACAATTTTATTGTTAGCTAGTGGAGGAACATCTATGAAAAGTTTACTGAAAAAGTGGAACCAAATAAGTCTAGTTAAACAAATAATCGTTGGATTAATGATTGGTATTATCCTAGCTTTAGCAATTCCAGAGGTAGCAAAACCGATTGTCATTTTTGGTTCTTTATTTGTAGGTGCTTTAAAAGCTATTGCACCTGTATTAGTCCTATTGTTGGTTATGTCGGCTATTGCCGGACACAAAAGTGGTCATAAAACAAATATGAAATCAGTTCTCATTCTGTATCTTTTAGGAACTTTTTTAGCTGGATTAATTGCAGTAATTGTTAGCTTTATCTTCCCTGTCAGCTTAACGCTTGTAAAGGGAGCGGAGGGTGTGTCACCTCCTAGCGGTGTTGTTGAGGTTCTTAAAACATTGCTGATGAATATTGTGGATAACCCAGTGAAAGCCATTTATAATTCGAATTATATTGGAATTCTAGCTTGGGGTGTTCTCCTTGGCCTAGCTTTAAGAAATGCAGCAGATACGACAAAAACGTTGATAACTAATTTTTCGGATGCTGTTTCGAAAATGGTTACATGGGTCATTAAGCTTGCCCCATTAGGAATTATGGGTCTTGTATTTGAGTCGATTACGACAAGTGGATTGGATGCTTTACTAGGATTTGGGAAATTACTAGTTGTATTAATTGGTTGTATGCTCTTTGTAGCGTTAGTTGTGAATCCGATCCTTGTTTATGTTTTTATCAAGCAAAACCCATACCCACTTGTATTCAAATGTATTAAAGAAAGTGGTATTACAGCATTCTTTACACGTAGCTCAGCAGCAAATATTCCCGTTAATATGAAATTATGTGAAAATCTAGGTTTGAATAAGGATAGCTATTCAGTATCCATTCCACTAGGGGCAACCATTAACATGGCAGGGGCAGCTGTTACGATTTCAGTATTAACCCTTGCAGCGGTGAATACTCTTGGTATTCAAGTGGATCTTCCAACAGCCATCATTCTTAGCGTATTGTCAGCTGTGTGTGCTTGTGGTGCTTCAGGGGTTGCAGGTGGCTCATTGTTACTGATTCCTTTAGCATGTAGCCTTTTTGGAATCCCGGCAGATGTCGCAATGCAGGTAGTAGGAGTCGGCTTTATCATCGGGGTTCTACAAGACTCTTTTGAAACAGCACTTAATTCATCAACAGATGTACTTTTTACAGCTGCAGCTGAATATAAAGAGTGGCGTAAAGAAGGTAAGAAAATTGATATTAATAAAGTAGCATAGAGAATAAATCCTCTTTTTGAATGAAATGTACCTCCAATGTTTAGAATTGATTAACATTGGAGGTACAATTTTTATTGGTGAATTCGTTAGATTGAATTAATGATAAATTATATCCATAATATAGTTATTATGAGAATCATTAAAGAACATAGAAAAGGAGATTTGTATGAAAAAACTTTTCAAAAATCCCTCTAGGATGGCAAGACTATCTCTTATTGCTACTGTTGTAATGACGATTTTGCTATTGTTAGTGTTGCAACTAGTGGGCACAGATTCAAAGCTTATTCATCTGATTGGAAAAGTAACAATCGCCATTTCACTGCCATTTCTAATGTTGAATCCACTACTTGGCTTTATTTATTCTTTTTTTATTAAAGGAAAAAGTAAAATCCTGTTTATTTTATTGCATCTAGTCTGTATTTGCACAATCTCTGTTTTTGCGTTTATAACGATTATGTTCAGATACTTTGTACCATTTGCTCCATAGAATTATTTATAAAAAAATAAGTGTATATCTTTTTAGAAGGTATTGCTATTACAAAAAATAAATGAAATCTAATATTTCCGAATTAAAATAATCCCAAATTTTCGTAATGAAATAGGAGAGTGTAACAAAAAACCATCTAATTAAATTTAGCAAAATTTGAATAATTGCTATTAGTAGCCCTGATTTCCAGAGAACAAAGAAGATAAGTCCATAAAATGCGTAGCGTATTCCTTTTTTGCCCCAAAACATAAATCCAAGTGCGAACAAGACAATAATTCCAATTATGTAGAACATCATTTCACCTAGTTTTTCGCTTATTAAAATGAATAGAACTACTTTAAAATAACAATCAAATCAAGGTTCGTCAATGGGGATGAACGTAATGGCAATATTGGCAAAAATTAAGAATGAAATGCGGTGAACAGAATAACAAATTAAAATCCCTAAGCATTGCTGCTTAGAGATTTTTTTATCAATATGCTGTCCAACCTGAATCAGCAGTTATGATTGTACCATTTACAAAACTAGAATCCTCTGATGCGAGAAATAATGTCACTTTTGCAATTTCTTCGGGTTCCCCACTGCGCGGATTGAAGCTGGCTCCAGCCATTGCTCTTGCCAATCCAAATTCACTAGGCTCAGACATGGTAGTACCAATATTTGTCTTTACTCCCCCAGCAGCAATCGCATTACATCGAACGCCTAATTCTGCATATTGGAAAGCGACATTTTTCGTTAGTCCGATTATTCCATGCTTCGATGATGTATAGGCTGCTCCTGCTCTAGAGCCGTTGAGTCCAGCTACGGAAGCTATGTTGATAATCACACCGCTTTTTTTAGCTGTAAAAATAGGAAGTGCTTTTCTCATTAAGCGCATCGGACCTGTTAAATTGATTGCTATGACTCTTTCCCAAAGGTCATCAGTTAAATCAGCAGCAGGAACCATATTATCCATAATGCCTGCATTATTTACTAAAATATCAAGTGGCCCGTAATTGATAACGGCAGTATCAATCATTTTTTGTACATCTTCTTCTTTTGCTACGTTTCCAGAAACCGCTGTAGCCACTCCACCATTTGCTTCAATTTCTGCAACCGTTTCTTCAACACCTGAAGCATTAATATCAGATGCGACTACATTTGCACCTTCTTTTGCGAATAAAAGAGCTATGGCTTTCCCAATTCCAGATGCAGCTCCTGTTATTAGTGCAACTTTCCCCTCAAGTTTCATACATATGTCCCTCCCATTATTTAATATCCCCATGCTTAGTTTAAAGTAATTAATAGACAATTTCAATAATTCATTTTATTCATGATTGCTGAAATAAAAGTGAATAAATCCAAATGTCATCCCTAGTCAATTTGGTAAAAGTTAGGTTTGTTTGGTAAAACATTATTTTTTCTTATGGTTAATGAATATGATTCAGTGTGGTAGATTTATTAGTGAAAGCCGATTTTTTAAACTGAAAGGAGATAGGTATGAAAATAGACCTGGCATCAATTAAAATTAGCAAACCTGCGCATAGAGCATTAAAAGGAGCAGGGATTGAAACACTAGATCAGTTAACAAAGTTCAGGGAAGATGAATTACTTGCACTTCATGGATTTGGACCAAAAGGATTAGAAATCTTAAAAAGCAAACTTGCAGAAAATGGTCTTTCTTTCAAAAAATAATCTATTGTGGGTTATCTCGAAAATCCCCTTTGTAAAAAAACATTTCCCTATAATGGGATTAATGTAACATAGAGGAAATTCCCTTCTCTATTACGAATAAATAGTAACTACTATTTTTCGAAAAGGGGGAAGGAAATTGGAAACTGCTATTGTAGTAAAAAAACGGCAAAGAGCAAAATGGAAGACTGTTTCGATATGGACGAGCGCTGCGCTCATTTTGGCAAATACTAGCGAGGCCTATCATCTTGTTGGTCCTGGCCAATCAGGCCATGTCAGAAGCAAATGGTATCATGATCAAATGAGTGACTGGGCAAATGGCACCTATCATAAAACAAAGCTGAGTCAGCCTTCTGCCAAGAAATTAACATTGAAGCCTTTGAACTAATCTACGATTAAGAATAATTAATTGCAATATTTACAAAAACAGTCCCTCACTATTTTTAAAACAAGTGGGGGCTGTTATATCTTCTTATGGTTTAGCGATTAAAAAATGGTAGAATAAGTGGAAGAAGGGTATTTTTTCATATACATACCGAAACAAGTTGGTGCAATGAAATTTATCAAAAACGAGCTAAGGGTGGCATAATTGACTTCGTTTAATGAACAGTTATTACAAATAGAGGTTATTGATCAAGAAAGTATTATGGAAATAAGAGAACAGATAAATGCTCAATATCAGACATTAACCTCTAAACAAAAAGCTAGAATACTAGCAAAAACTATTTATGACCGGATTGATAGTTCTCTTCCGAACTTTTCACCGGAAACAAAAAAAAGTATCCGCATGGAGCTATTGAGTAAAAATCTATCTAATAAATCCTTATCTATATCTGCCAACGATATTATTGAAACAAGTAAGGGGTTGGCTACTCAAGAGGAATTAGAGAAAGAGCTGGCTCAATGGGTACAGGAAAAAGTAGTAGCCTCTACAGAGATTTTTATTCCAGAACCTATCATTTCCCTAAATCAAGAAATACAGAAAAATAAGTTAAAGAAGTATAAACCATATATCTTAGGTGCAACTGCAATTGTTTCAATATTCTTTATTATTGTACTTGGAATGGATTCACTTACTCCAAAAACGGTTGAAAATGCAACAGCTGGCGAGCTTTCAACATCGCCTGTTCAAGAGAGGGTGCCCAATGAATTACCACCATCCTTGCAGTTTGAACAAATTGAAGAGAAAAAATTACGAGAATGGTTAAATGGACGGAATTCATTGTTAGCGGATGAACCGTATTTTTCAACTATTATTGAAATAGCGAATGAGTTTAATATTCACCCGCTCTTATTATTTGCTATTACTGGACAAGAGCAAGGATTTGTTTCAAGAGATAATAAGAATGCGATGAAAATCGCAAATAATCCTTTTAACGTTTATCACAGTTGGGAGGATTTCAATACAACCATTTTAGAATCTAGTCAAATTGCAGCCCGTACGATTGTTAACTTGAGTAAAGATCGTCCAGAAGATGCGGATCCCATTCAGTGGATCAACAGAAAATATGCAGAAGACGAAAACTGGTGGATAGGAGTATCAGCTATTTTCAAACAGCTTAAGGGAGTAGTGTAAGTCTCACTGTTGATTATAAAAATTTACTATTATGCTATAATTTGAGACAAAGTCAAATAAAGAGGAGAATATTTATGAGTAGAAAAGCTTATGATGCAAAAGGGACTGTAGCCTCAGGACCTTATTCACATGCTGTAGATGCAGGAGAATTCGTTTACTTTTCAGGTCAAACTGCAATGAATTCAGTTTCAGCCGAAAACATGAAAGGTGATATTACATCACAAACGAAGCAATGCTTTATCAATTTGTTTGAGGTATTAGAGGCAGCGGATCTTACGCCTAATGATGTAGTAAAAGTAAATGTATTTTTAACGGATATGAAATATTTTTCTGAAATGAATGAGGTCTATAGAACACAGTTTTCCGAGCCCTATCCTGCTAGAACTTGTGTAGCGGTTTTAGCCCTACCACTTAATGCGGACGTTGAAATAGAAATGATCGCAAAAAGACCTTAACCTTGTAGAATGAATTGTTACTGAATAGAGGGGGGATTACATGCTCTACATAAATGCCGAACAGTTTATCTTGAAGCCTACACTTGCTACGATTCATTGTGAGCCGAGTTGGAAATGGAGAAAACGCGACCAACCCATGCCGAATTATGATTTAGTCTATGCTTGGCATGGGGAAGGAACTATTCGTTTAAACGGAAAGCCCCATCATGTGGAAAAAGGGCACTGTTTTCTTTTTAAACCAGGCGATGTCATTACAGCTACCCATAATCCCCAAAATCCTCTTAAACTAACTTATATTCATTTTGATGTAGCTGAAATTCCCCGATTGCTGCCACCATCTCACCAAATTATTAAGCAGACGATATATTTTGAAGCACTCCTATCGCAATATGTTCGTTTGTTTCTAGTAAAAACATTTGGGGCAGAAATTGAGGCGAAATTAATTTTGAAGCAATTGATGATTCATTTATTAAGGGAAGAGAAAGAAACGGAAAACCATATAGATGATACCAGTAATCATTTATCGGCTACAATTCGAGAGATTGCTAATTATATTCAGCAGCATCCAGGTGAGCCCCATACGATAGAGAGCCTAGCTACACGTGCAAATCTTTCTCACCGTTATTTTTCTGAGAAGTTTAAAGAGATTGTTGGCCAAACCGTTAAATCATACATTGTTTATACG
>JAEWIG010000352.1 GCA_023387295.1 Bacillota bacterium
TTGGTTATTAATTAAGCTTTTTGAACGTTAGTAGCTTGTGGGCCACGTTGTCCTTGTTCTACTTCAAACGTTACACTTTGTCCTTCGTCTAAAGATTTGAAACCTTCGCTTTGGATAGCTGAGAAATGTACGAATACGTCTTCTCCACCTTCACGCTCGATGAATCCAAAACCTTTTTCTGCATTAAACCACTTAACTTTACCTTGTTCCATAATTGTTGCCTCCTGGTGTGGATATCCACACATGTGTTACTACTCTTGCTCAAATACCTTAGACAAAAAACAAAATTTATTATCAAACTGAAATCGAACAAAAATAATTCTTTATTAGAATAACAGCCTTTTAAAAAAATTACAATGGGTAAAAAAAGGTAATAGCGTTTAGCACTATAAATTCCATAAAAATTTAAAGAGCATGTTTTGAAATAGAGTTAATCAAAACATGCCCTTATTTAAGATTAGTGATTCTGCTCAAGCCATTGATAAACAGCCATCATATCTCGTTTATTCAGCTCACGAATACGAGAAAAAATAGGAATATGTGCAACTGCCTCAAGATTTGAGTTTTCAGCAATAACATCACTCACTTTTCCAGTTAGCCATGTTTGTACGTCTACACCATCAACAACTTCCTTACGTCCTTCATCATCGATCCCACTTGCATAACAGCTCACACAGGGGACGGATAATTTAGATACGCCATCATGGAGATTATCTTCAGAGATGACCTTTTTCCCTTTACAGAATGGACATGGATGACTTGATTTGACCTTATTAATTTGGGTCACAATTTTTTTGTAACCGAATGCTTCATAGACATACGTCAGCTTTTTATATTTACCATTCGTAAAATACTTATCAATAATCGTTTCTCGCGTTTCATTAATATTGGCAAAATCACAAATGGTTGTTAGGTTTTTACTACTTATTGCTTTTATATTACCTTTAATTTTATCCCAAAATGGTAAAGCATTTTGCAATACAATTTCATAACCGACAAAGCTTGCTAGTTCTAGCTCAAGCATTTTCAGAGCTACTTGTGTTTCCCTCGGAAGTAAGGAGACATCTGCTGTTAGTGGCATATCTCCACCAACAATGGCTTTTAGTTTTTCTAGTTGTGGTAAGTTTCCAACTGTTTTAATGACCTGATCAATCGGTTGATGAATAAGCGCTCGAATATCCGTGTCACCAAATTTAAGTTTTTTCTGGTGGTTTAACACCGTTCCATGACAGATCGGACAGGTAATCATCTCTTTTGATTCTTTCATTTTCTCTTTAATGATTGATTTCGAAATAAACATATAACGCCCAATGATTAAATTAAAGCCTTCCCATTTTTTCGATGACTTCGTTGCTTTATCATAAAATGACTTTTCCCAATAACCATATAAAAATATATGCTTTTCCGCTTCTGTCATCTCATTGTAGCTTTTACTAATATCGAGACCAAGTTCATTCTTGATTTCAGCAAACAGGAACTGTAGTTTTGAATATTGATAATACTTTAATACTTCCATCACATCTGGATGAAGTAAACCGTCCCAAAATGGCACTGTTTTGTCCTGAATAACCACATCAAAATCAAATTTTTCAATTTCCATGCGACCCGAACAGCATGGACAATGGTTTTCTTGACTATAGAAATCGAAGCTTCTTGTATCTTTATTAGTTGGATGCGCAGCTACAATATGGTTGATTAGCCCACCCAGTTCATAGAGAAAACTATATTGACTATACAAATGCCTCTCAAGATCAATCGCAATGACGGGTGCGATTTTTGCAGATTCGTATTCACCATAAATTAAACGGGCCATGGACGATAAGCTTTTTAAGATGCCGCCCTTATAGACGTTCTCTGCATTTTTAAAATAGGCAATATGATTTTCTTCTAAATAATTAATGCCGTTTTTTGATTCTAGTGTTGAAGAAATATGTAATGGCGTTTCATTATTTGGACGGCCCTTTTGACGAAAATAATCATCATGACTGACAACATCAAGATGACGAACAGGTTCCTTCTGTCTTTTACCAAAATCAACGATAAAATCAGAGCTTTCTAACATATAGGCATTGTGTTCAATCATCAAAATGGAAATCGATTCATCTTGCAGAATGACTCTGACACTATCAATGAACTAGTTTAAAATATTTTGTGATAACCCTTTTGAAGGCTCATCAAAAATAAAGAGCGTATGAGCGTTTCGTGAATTCGAAAACAGCTCCGATACTAGATGAACACATTGAAACTCTCCTGTTGACAAGGATTGTGTTTTTCTTTCCAACGTTAAATAACCCAGCCCCAGTTTGATCAGTAAACTTAAGCGTTTATGAGCGATATCTTCTTTTGGAAGTTCTTCAATAATATCTTCAATAGAGCGCTCGAAAATATCTTCAATCTCGTCACTGTATTTGGTGAGTTTCTTTTTAATATCAAGAAACGTCGCAATCGTAGATCGACTTGTAATGGATTGGTTTCGGTCTTATCCAACCATGACGAGTTTATCTTTTGGATAGCGCTTCTTGAAATCCTTCGAAATACATTCATTAACAAGGGTCGATTTTCCGCATCCTGACTCACCCGTAAAAGTGACGAGTCGATTTTTCGGAATCTGTAATTCAGCCATCTGAATATTACGACAGTAAAGGTCTTGAAACTGATAGTATTCTATTGGGGTTTCCTGATTTCGTTCCCAATAAACAGGTTTTGGACGCGGTGATTCTTCAACAATTTTTCCGCCGTATTTACCACTGCCTGGTCCGAAGAACAGTTGCTCATCCGCTGTATCTAGAACTGTGTCAGAATGATCAATAAGCCAAATTTGATTCTTGCAGCCCAATTGTTTTATTTGTTCTAAAATCTTCAATAGGGTTTCGTGGTCAAGACCAACCGAAATTTCATCAATAATAATGACGGTATTTTCACTCATTGCCATGAATTCCGCTAAGTAAAGCCGTGTTAACTCTCCACCAGACAATGTCCCCATAATCCGATTTAACGTTAAATAACCAATATTCATTTTGATCATGTTTTCAAGAATATGTAGTCTCTCTTCGCTTATCTTTAATTCTTCTGAAAGAGAATAAATTTCTTCAATACTTAAGTCATTCATATCAGAAATACTATGTGGTTGATTCAGTATTTCTAGCTTATATTGCAGGGTGTCTGGATTATAACGCTTGCCCTCGCACTTTTTACATTCAATATTTTTTGTCGTACCGCGCCCTTTACATGCTGGACACCAACCTAATGCATTATTAAAAGAGAACACTTCCGGTGAAAGATGAAATTCCTCTGCAAGCCGAACGCGAATCTCTTTAAAGACACCTGTATGTGTGCCAATCGTCGAACGTGGATTAGAAGAGATCGATGACTTCCCTAGAAAAAGAACTAAAGGCATCTCTTCCATTTTGATCGCACTAAAATTCGTTTCCATGATGTTAGGAAACAAGAATTGATATTCAGCTTTCGGCAATAAAGAGACGAGCCGCTTCTTGGATTCTTCCCCAATGGATTGACAAAAAGTCGTTTTACCAGAACCCGACAAACCCGCAATTCCTAGCGATTGTTCTTCCGGCAAGTCGACATCTAAACGGTTAATATTGTTAGCAATTAATTGATTTATTTTCATCTGATATCCTCCCCCATTCTCTAAAACTAGTATTGCCATGTTAGCATAACTTTAAATGAATAGGTGGTGTTTTTATATTGGCTTCACCTTGTACCGCAAAACTGTTTTTAATTTCGCAGGTTCAACTTTTCGAAAATCTGAAAGGTAGATTTCTCGATGTTGTAATGAAGTTCTTTCAAGATTATTATTTTTCGTAAATTCATCCATTAATGCAAAACTTCGAGGTTCATCGTCATATGGACCTACATGAAGCATTTGAACAGATAAACCATCTTGATATGTACCGAATGTTACATCTTGTAGGAATGGATGTGGTTTCTTTTTTTCTACATGTTCGAAGGCTCTCTTTACTATTTCTTCTGTTACAAAATCAGGTTGTCGAATCATGATCGTATAGACGAATTCATCTTTATTTAAGGTATCTAATTTCCTTCCCTCTTCTGTTAAATCCCAAATGCCTTCTAATGGATATACCGTATATTCAAAATAACCCTCTGGCGTATAGCCTTGCTTCGGCATCATTCTGACCGCATAAGCCAATGAATAAAGAACCCCGATCTTTTCGGCGAATTCTTGCTCATTTGGATTGCCTTGTCCCTTGATCATAAAAAACTGCTGTTCTGGAACCGTTACAAGTTCAGGCTTTTGTTTTGGGATATATAAGTTCTTCTCTTGCTTTCTCCATTCGTATTTCATTGGTTTTTGTTCCTTTCAAATATAATTATCATTACGTTTAAGTACTAATTCAGCGTCCTTCTGAATACACCTAATTATTGAATTAACCTGCGCCATTCGTTCAATAAGTATAACAAAAATGTTTGATTCTCGTTGTATTCATTAGCAAACTTTACGAAAGGCTCTTTTCGCATATATTATTGTTTTTAGCTTTTATAGTTTGCCCATTGATTTCCACTGCGGGTACTTGCTTTCCGCGGGGAGGGACGGGAGCCTCCTCGGCGTACCGCCTGTGGGGTCTCCCGCTTCCCTCATTTCCCGCAGGAGTCAAGTACCCTCCGTTCCAATCAACTCAGATAGATAAATAAAACTTATACTAAAAAAGCAACAAACTTTACAAAAAGAGTCCAATAAAAAATAGCACTGATTTACAGTACTATTTTTGTCTTTACGAATATGTATACATCATCCAAAATCCAATGTCTTCAAAGCCGATTCTCTTATAGATTACTCCAGCTGATGGATTATCATAGAACAAACATAGTTCTTTTCCTTCATGTAAAAGCTCACTGCAAAGCTTGATCATACATTTGGTTGCATATCCTTTTTTCTTATAGTCTTCTAGCGTAGCTACACCAACAACCATTGCTGATAAGGAATTCTCAGCTGTCGTTGATGCTGTTGATATCATTTTTCCTGCTTCCTTTATAAAAAATGAACGTGAAGTTCCATCTTCTATTCCTCGACGTTTTCTTTCCACAGTAATGATTGATTCATTAAATTCTGGAATTAATTTTAGTAATTCAACAAGTCCTTCTGCATCGTGTGGCAATGCTTGTTGTACATTCGAAAAATCAATATGATTGTTATTGATTTTTAATCTAGTACACTTAGCATAATAAAATTGTCTTTTTCTTTTTAGAGCTTTATCCAAGTATGGCTCAATTTTCTCAGTGATATCCTTTAGTCCGGACATCATCTTAAAAGCAGAGTCATTCGACATAATCTCAGCAAAACCTTCAGCATTAAATGATTCTACTGCAAATGGTATATAGTTTTCCTGGTATTTTAATAGAACAGCAATTAATTCTCCATTTTCGTTAAACTCTCCCCAAAGCTTTTGGAATTCTTGTTCATATCCATACGCCTCAATGTCACCAATTATAAATAAGTTTTCAGCAGCTTTGGTTTTTAGCAAATTAAAACAAACTTCGTGATCACTTTTATTTAACCTTCTTATCATCGCTCTCTCACCTTATTAGAATCTGATAATTTTATTAAAAACAATTATTTATTCATTCTGAATAATACCGCTATTCGATTGTAACATATTTACAGGGGTAGGGATCTTTTTGACGACCACTACAAATAATAATGCTATTTTTAAAGAAGTTAATTATTGTTGTTAATATAAAACGGCACATTTCTTTCTCTAGAAATGTGCCCGAGTGCTAAAATTATTTTTTGATATAATGAAGCATAGCAAGTTGACCTAATTTTTCTACTTTCGTTAATGTGTATTTTTGAGTAATATCATCTCCGGAATAAAGGGAGATTCCTTTCCCTAAAACAATTGGTGCAATGGCTAGCTGGAATTCATCAATTAAATTTTCCTTAAAGAATTCACGAGCTAGGTTTCCTCCACCAATTAACCATATATCCTTACCGGGCTTTTGTTTTAAATTTTCAATGAAGGTTTTGACCTCTTCATCAATAAAGGTTGCATATTCATCTGATCCTCTTACCGATTTAGAGAATACATAATTTTTAAAATCACGATAAGGATACTCCATATCAAATCCTCTAACGACATCATAGGTTCCTTTTCCCATCACGACTGTGTCAATTCTTTCAAGAAGTGAATTGTATCCAGAATCTCCTTCTACTTCTGTCGATTCTAACCATTCTAATGTCCCATCCTCATTAGCAATATAGCCATCAATGGAAGTACCGATATATAGAATAATCTTGCGCTGCTTGTCCATATTGATCTCCTTCACGTTGTTTTAGATTTTTCAAGTATCATTATACAAATACAAAAGACACGTTCCTAAATAACCGTGCCTAATTGTGGATGAGCGTAAGTATCTGTCATGTTTAACTATCGCTCCTATCTGTTTATGTTCAACTATTACCCAACTTGTTCTTTCTTACACTTGATCATTGTAAATGTAAAAGGTGGTTTATTTTCTACATGCTTATGTGGCTCAATAACTTTTGAAATATCTATCAGTCCATATTTCCCAAATTCATGTTCTATTGAGTCAGCATCGTAAAAGAACATCTTGACCCCTTCTTGTATTTCAAAATAGTCTTTCCCCAGTTGTTTGCCCTTGCCAAACATAGGAGCCTCTTTTGAAATAGTAACAAAAATCATATATCCGTTTGGTTTTAACTGATTATAGCAATCCTTAATAAGCTTTTCCCTCTCATGATTATTCAATAAGTGGATGAGTGCATAACAAAATATACCATCATAGAGTTTGTCATCAAAAGGCATCTCAGATACTGAACCATGAGAAATCCTAATATTAAGCCCATTTTGCCTTGCCAATTCAATCGCTGTATTTGAAATTTCAATGCCTGATACATTTATTCCATTCTCAATAAAAACCTTTGCATTTCTCCCATATCCGATTCCAGGAATCAATATGTCCTTAACCTTCTTTTCCAGGAAAAAATCCTTTGCTAAGATTACAGAATCTGAAGGTTCAAATCCCCACATCATTTGATTTTCGATAAAACTTGATTCCCAAAATTCCGTCATACTTTAATCTCCTTAAAAAGTTTTGAATCTTTTCTTAAAGTCTGCTGCATTTATATTAACATAGATATTATTTTTTCCTTCTTCAAGTATCTTTTTACACCTACTCATATATTGAGAGGCTTTTCAGGTTTCATTATCGCTTTAAACCCTATTCTATTTTTCAAAACGGACAAATCTTTTCTTCCCAATTTGCAAGACATCCCCATTCCAGACGACTTGATCCAGATCCTCCTTCGTCAATTTTTCCTGATTAAATGAGACACCATTTTGTTCTACTAGGCGAAGGAACTCACTCTTACTTTTTACTAGACCATGGGAAATCAATTGCGCAATCACATGAGCAATCGTTTCTTCTCCTATTTCAATGAGAATAGACGGAATATTTTCTGGAATTTCTTTGTTTTGAAAGGCTGTTTCAAAGAATCTTTTTGCAGCTTCCATAGCTTCTTTACCATGATATAAATCTGTAATGGTTTCAGCAAGCTCTAGCTTTATATCACGAGGGTTCTCCCCATTATCTAATCGCTCTTTGATCTGCTGCACCACATTTGGATGCTCATCTGTTGCCAATTCAAAATATTTAATGATTAAGTTATCGGGCACTTCCATGACTTTTTTAAACATGACTTCAGGAGCTTCATTAACACCAATATAATTACCTAGGCTTTTGCTCATTTTCTCAATACCGTCTAAGCCTTCTAAAAGCGGCATAAAAAGTGCTATTTGCTTTTCCGCTCCCCTATGCTTTTGCAATGTGCGCCCCATTAAAATATTAAAGGTTTGGTCCGTCCCACCTAGCTCAATATCAGCACCAATCTCGACTGAATCGTAAGCTTGCATTAATGGATAGAAAAATTCATGAATCCCAATTGGCACTTGGCTTTGATAGCGTTTCTGAAAATCGTCCCGCTCTAAAATACGCGCAACAGAGGTTGTTGCAGCTAACTTGATTACTTCTTCAAACGTTAATTTCGATAGCCATTCACTATTAAATCGAATCGTTGTTTTTTCTTCATCTAGTATTTTAAAAATTTGTTCACAGTATGTTTTCGCATTTTCCTTCACAACCTCATCACTTAGAGCAACCCGACCCTTTGACTTCCCTGTTGGATCTCCGATACGTCCTGTAAAGTCACCGATGATAATGACCACTTCGTGTCCTAAATCCTGCATTTGCTTCATTTTCCGTAGTACAACTGCATGACCTAAATGAATATCTGGTGCTGATGGATCAAGCCCAAGTTTAATTGATAACGGCTTTTGCTCCTTGTATGAGCGTTCTAGCTTTGCTAACAATTCAACTTCATCTACAACTGTGTGAACGCCCTTCATAATCATATCGAATTGTTCTTGCGGTGTTCGTAACATACAAATCTCTCCTTGGAATATTAATGATTTAATATTGCAAGTTCTATAAGAGTGGATCAAAAAACGCCCTTTAGGAATAAACCTAAAGGACGTTAATTCACGTGTTACCACCTTTTTTTCGAAAGCTACTCACATAGCTCTCCTCAATAAGTACGGCCGAAGCGATACTTTTGCTCTGATGACGGCAGCAAACCCGGTGTAGCCTACTCATGTTTCGGTACACAGCTCCAAGAGGTATTCACAATAACTCCACATGCGCCTCTCATCAACCGGCCACTTTCTGTTTGTTTCTGCTATTGCTACTCGTTCTTATCATAGCCTTTACTCTTATACTCCGAAATGTAAAAAACAAATCTTCGTTTTGCTAATATTGAAAATTATTATAACTCTTTAAACGTAATTGTCAAATAATTTTTGCTTGGCGAAGCTTAAATTCTGAAAATAGTTTGAGTTCAGTTCAGCTATTGTAGTGTTCTGCTCAACCTATCACTATTTGTGTACAACTCTGTTTAATTGTGTAAAGGGTCATTAATGATCCAGAATCATTAGAGATAGGTAATCGATTAAATAATATAATTACTCTAAGTATAAAATATTTAACTATTTTTTGTAACGTAATTAAATTCTAGAAGTTATATAAGTGTAAGGGGTGAAAAAAAGTGGACTTTGAGGAAATCTATCGCGAATACTTTCAAGAAGTTTATTTGTTCATTAAATCATTAAGTCACGATGAAAGTATAGCTGAAGAAATTACGCAAGAGACGTTTTTTAAAGCGTTAAAGGCGATTAAAAAATTCGATGGTTCTAAAGATATTCGAGCGTGGCTTTTTACAATTGCCAAAAATACATATTTCTCGCATTACAAAAAGACGAAAAGACAAATAGATTCAAACTTAATAGATGAAGCAAGTACGAGAGTGCAGATTGTTAAGCATTTGATGAATGAGGAAGATGCCTTTACTGTTCATCAGTTTCTTCACTCGATGGATGAGCCATATAAAGAAGTCTTTTCACTACGGACTTTTGGCGAATTACCTTTTGAAAAAATCGGAAGACTCTTCGGAAAAAGCGCAGGGTGGGCAAGGGTGACCTTTTATAGGGCGAGGAAACAAATTATGGAGTATATGGAGGAGATGAATCATGAAAGAGATTAAGTGCACAATCATTCAAGATGTTTTACCACTCTATATTGATGAGGTTGTTAGTCAAGATACAAAGGAAATGGTGGACGAGCATTTAAAGCATTGTGATAAGTGTCAAAAGGAATATGAGTCTATGAAACAGGAACTTTATATTCCAGTAGAGAATAAAGTCTCTCTTTTAAATAATATTAGTAAAAAATGGCGTAAGAAAAAAATGTTCATTTCAATTGCTTCCGTTTTAGGAACGGCTATTATTTTAATGGGAATGTTTTCGTATGTTTTTTACTACGAAACGGTTATTCCTTATTCGAAAGATTTATTTAAAATTGAAAGACAAAATGATAATCAATTGGCTGCCCATTATTACGGTAAAAGCTATGCTGGTGTTAACGAAACTCATCCTATGACACTTGAAATTGATGGAGAAAAAAAGAATGTCAGTTTTATTTTTTATACAAAAACAATTGCCGAATCGCCTTCAAGAAATCTTTTTAATAATAAAAAAGGTAGTAATGAACAGGAATCCACCTTTAATCTTGTTGAAAGTGAAAAAATTGATGCTGTGTATTATGTAGATTTTGATATAGAAAAAATCTTTGCTGGCAAAGATTCCTGGGATTCAATTTTAAAACGTGCTGTATTGATTTGGGAAAAATAATATGACAAAAGTAAAAACAATTATTGCCTTTTTTATTTTTCTATCGGGTTTTTTGTTTATTGGAGAAAGTTATACTTTTTTTCTTGAAAATTTTCAAGATAAGTATGTGCAGGTTGGCTATTATTTAGAAACTGGTGATTCAGAGGATGAGATGCGTAACACCATCTTAGAAAAAGCAGATGAATTTGATGTAGAAGTTTTTACGATTCACAAAGAGGACGGCGGTGCATTTTCAAGAAAAATCACAATATACGGGAATGAATCGGTACAAAATACGCTAAAGAAAGACTGGGGCATTGAACGAGGAACAGTCTCTTCGTTCTTCTCCGGAAAAACAACATTCATATTTAAACCATTTGAGGAAGCGACAGAAAAAGAACTACAAAATTGTTGGTACATCGGCCAATCCTCTGAATATCTTCATTCAATGCTATTTCCTGACATGGTACAGTATTCCGGCAATTTCAGAAATGATCCTATGCCCGATGTTTCTGAGAATGTCGTAGCGGCAGTTTGGTCCGTGATGATTTTAACAATCATACTGCTTACCTATTATGACACGATTTATAGTAAAAAAGAACAAATGGTTAGAATCGTTTTAGGCTCAGATGCTAATCGGCTAAAAATCGAAAAAATCACTTCTGATACATTCGGCTTTTCAATTGCCACACTAGCAGCTCTAATCTTATTATCACCATTTACTAATGTACTCTTTAGATGGAATGTGTCGATTATCGGATTCTTAGCTTTGCTAGTAGGAAATGTCATGGTTATTACGCTAGGTATGCTAATGGGACAACATTTCCAAATAAAATCTGTAGCTTCTACCAAAAAAGCATTACATTTAAGTATTACCATCAAGGGATTCGTTTCAATCTTAACTGTTCTCGCTTTATCTGTAACACTATCGCTGTCAATCGAAGGAATTAAACTTTATACACAAAAGGATTACTATTCTTCACAAACGAATAGAGTTCATGTTGATATTGCCTACCCTTTTGACTATGAAAAAATGGAATTCCCAAATGGAGAATTTGAAAACAAGATCCCACTTGATACGAGAGATCAACTTACAGATAATTTTATGCGATACAGTTACTCTGAACTTGACTTTTCACTTATGAGCTTTCATTCATTTGAAAACGTGTCACCTAAATGGGGTGATAAATACGTGTTCGCTAATTTATCAGGTTTAAAACCATACAATGAAATGATTCCAGATTGGGAAACAATGAATAAAAAAGAAGGAAATTATATTTTGATTTCTGAAGATGCGAATCAATCAGAAATTGTCGAAGAAATTATGGGTGTCAGCAATTTGCTTGGACTAAATGAGCAAAATTTAGAAGGTGTATTCACCTATAAAGCTGGACTTTCTATCATAGCAGAAGGGCATTTAGATAATGAATTTGACTATTCATATCATATTAAGAATCCAATAATCTTATTAGATACTTACAACTACGGGGCATTGCCAATGTACCCTGTTCGTTATCAATTAAAAGAAGCTGAAGATTTTGAGGGGTTTATCGCAAATAATTTATTCTATCTTTCTCAATTTGTCACTTTAGAAAATGAGCAAGAAAAACTTGCTGAATTTGCCCAACTCATTTCGGGTGAAGCAATTAACCCTTCCCTAATTGAATTTACGATAATCGATATTAGTGACTGGTATGATGGCCTTTGGGCTCTTCAAAACAGAAGTCTGTTAATCGCAGTCATTTTGACCTTGCTTATACTTATTTTGGAAGTTCAAATTTCAAGCCTTTCACTACGAATTGCGTATGAATCAAACGCACGAGAGCTAACCATTAAAAAAGTAATGGGGTATACGTTAGTTGAGCGATTTAAGTCCTTTTTCTTATTAACTTGTGGGATTTGTGGACTTTCCTTAGTCGGAGCCTTATTTTTCAAAGTCTTTTTGGGAATTGGTATACTAGGCAATTTAGCTTGGGGAAGTATAATTGTCTTTTTATTAGACGTAAGTATTCTTGTCTACTTAACTCGAAAAAATGATAACTTACAAATTCAAAAAGTTTTGAAAGGGGGAATTTAATTTGAGTAAAACGCTAATTGAACTACAAAATGTCAGTAAATTATTTGGTGATAAAGTGCTGTTTGATCATTTAAACTTAAAGATTAATGCTGGTGATTTTGTTATCATAACTGGGGAAAGTGGCTGTGGAAAAACGACACTACTGAATATGATTGGCGGATTAGAACCCCTATCAGATGGAAAAATTATTGTCGATGAATTAGACATCACTAATGCAAAAAACCTTAAAAAATTTTATCGTGATACAGTAGGATTTGTTTTTCAAAATTTTGCGTTAGTAGAACAGAAAACCGTTGAGGAAAACATACTTATGGTTCATCCAAAAGGACGATCTAATGTAACGATTGAAGATGCATTACTCTCTGTTGGTATGGAGAACACATTAAAGCAAAAAGTTTATTCTCTCTCTGGTGGAGAACAACAACGTATTGCACTTGCTAGGCTACGTTTAAAAAATTGTAAGCTTATATTAGCAGATGAGCCCACTGGTTCGCTTGATCGAAAAAACGGACGGTTAGTAATGGATATTCTTCACCAGCTCAACAAAGAAGGAAAAACCGTGTTGATGGTTACACATGATGAAAGCCTGATTCAAGAGAGCGACAAAATTCTACGGTTAAAATAGTGTTCAAAAGTTATAAGTTGAATAAGTTTCAATGTCAAACTTATAACTTTTTTTGATAATAATTTCGGTTCTCTTGTTTCTAAAACAAAAGAACCGATCACTACGTTTTCGTAAAAAATATTATATGAACTTTACCTTATCCTCTATCGCGAAGCGTGTTGTCTGATAAGCTGGTGCGTTTTCTTTGCCTAACGTAATCAGAACTATTGGGAAATAGCGGTCAGGCACATTGAAGCGCTCAGAAAACTTCGCTTTATCGAAGCCACCCATCGGCCCTGTAGCATAGCCCCGTTCCTTAGCGATCAGCATAAATTGCATCGCAGCCAGTCCTGAATCGAAAATTGCTAAGTTCTTACGTGCCTCAACTGGAGCATACGGATAGGTTTTTTTGGCATTACCAACGAGTATTTCTTTGCTAGCGTCATCAACATACCCAGCCTCAGACATGCTGTCATAGACCGGATCGATATTTTCATGAAATTCTTTATCTCCTAATACTGCGATGACGGCTGAAGCTGTTTCAATCTGTACCTGATTATACGCAATCGCCCGCAGGTCTTTCCTCTCTTCAGGATCTAGAAAAACAATAAATTCCCACGGCTGCAAATTACTTGTCGAAGGTGCCAATGTTGCCTCTTCTAGCATCTCCAGAATCTCTTCTTTCTCAATTTTAAAGTTCGGATCGTATTTTCGAACCGAACGTCGTTCTTTAATTAGGGTAGAAATCGTTTCAGACATTTGAATTCCTCCTGTTGTTTGAACTAACTTTTAGTAAGTACACTATCAGCATACTTTTAGTAAGTGCCAAACGTCAAGTGTTTTATAATATGGTATGATGAAAAAAATCAGAAAAAGAGGTTGTTTCGAATTAACAAAAATGCAAAAGAGCAGGAGCATATCATTGAATCATCGTGCCATACGTACCGGCTCGCGATTGAATTTATTGGAAAACGCTGGACAGGGATGATTATTTATCAATTATTCGAAGGACCGAAGCGCTACCACGAACTGCTTAATGCCATTGACGGAATTTCGGATAGGCTGCTATCGGAGCGGTTGAAGGATTTGGAACAAGAAGGTTTGCTGAGGAAGCATGTCATTGCGGAAGCCCCCAAAAAAGTGGAATATGAACTGACTCCTCCAGGTCATGAATTCAAAGAAGTGTTCAAAGCGATTTTGAATTGGGCGGAGAAAAAAGAAACGTATTTGAAAGAAGGAAAGTAAGCATGAAACATAAAAAAGACGATTCTATTTGATGAAGAATCGTCTTTTTT
>JAEWIG010000383.1 GCA_023387295.1 Bacillota bacterium
TTAAAAAACTCCATAAACTCATTCATCGCTCGTCTGACCCTTTCTTCTCCATCTCTTCATATAGTTTTTTCCGATCCTTTGTTATATCCTCTAGCTGTTGCTTAAGCAGTGATTGGAATTTTGGAGAGTTCCCTTCATTTTTGTTCACTTTAGTACTCTTAGTTCGTTGAAATACCTTTGTCACAATATCGCTAGGCTGAATAAGCTGGTCCATTCTATTATTGTAATCTGCAATAATTTGATTATATTCTTCTGGTTCACTTATTTCCTTTAATAATTGAATATTTTCACCCACACCAACTACTAAAATTTGATTCCCTACTTTAATTATTTGGATAGAACGATTTGTTCCAAGTGCAGTACCACCTAAATTTTCAACAAGTTGAGTACTTTTAAATGACTTGCTCTTCTTATTAATGAATTTAAGTAAAAAGTATAATAGGACAATGACAAAAACAGTGGCAAAAATCATTTTGATAAAATCCCATGCATTAAGACCAACCTGTTCGGACTCATTTTCACTCGTCATTGGAGCATTTTTTTCCTCGATGTCTACCTTTTCAGTTGGTTTATTATCATCGGATGTTTCACGATTTTCAATGTAACTTTTTACACTATTATCCAATTGCTCTGCAAAGGCCGGTGCCTTGATGCCGAGCAGAGCAATTTGAAGCAGAAGAAGCAAAAGAAATGTTTGTTTTACATATTTCAATATACTGCACCCTCTAACAAATAAGTTCATTAGCTCAATGTTTTCGAAATAGCCTCAATGACACGATCTGCCTGGAATGGTTTTACAATAAAATCCTTTGCTCCAGCTTGGATCGCATCAATAACCATCGCCTGTTGCCCCATTGCTGAGCACATGATCACTTTTGCGTTTGGATTAATTTTTTTAATTTCCTTTAACGCAGTAATCCCGTCCATTTCTGGCATTGTAATATCCATTGTTACTAAGTCAGGTTGAGATTCTTTATACTTCTCAACAGCTTGCGCACCGTCAGCAGCTTCACCAACTACTTCAAAGCCATTTTTCGTAAGAATATCTTTAATCATCATTCTCATAAAAGCTGCATCATCAACAATTAAAATTTTATGCGCCATTTTTTACTATACCTCCATGTGTTTATCTAAGTTTTTTAATTCGGTCACTTTGACTAATAATATCTGTTACGCGTACTCCAAAATTCTCATCAATAACGACAACTTCACCTTGAGCAATGAGGCGATTATTAACAAGAATATCAACTGGCTCACCAGCTAGCTTATCAAGCTCGATAATAGAACCTGCTGACAGCTCAAGTATTTCTTTGACAGAACGTTTCGTTCTTCCAAGCTCAACAGTAACCTGCAATGGAATATCTAAAAGCATGTTCAAATTATTCGATTCAGATTCCTGAAGCGGGTACGATTCGAAATTCGAAAACACAGCTGGTTGAACAGTCGGTTGTACGCCACCTTGATAATGAGATCCGAAATGCTGGGGACCACTTGGCTGTTGTGCAAACTGAGGTGGAGCATAATAGCTTTGTTCCTGCTGATATCCACCTTGAGGCATAGCCGGTTCCATTTGCGGGACATGCTGTCCATAGTAGTTATTGCTTTGTTGTGTTTGCTCCATCATCGGCTGTTTCTCAACAAACGCTGTAGTTTGATCCATTGACGGAGATGCTGGTGGAGCCATTTGTTCTTGATTACTCGACTCACTCTCTTGTGTACCACCAGGATTTAACAGCTGATCTGTTAAGCTTTTTGCAAAGTGAAGCGGTAATAATTGCATAATATTAGAGTCAATTAAATCACCAATTTTTAAGCGAAAAGAAACCTTAGCAAGTATATCATCTCCAGGAATACGCTCCGTTCCTTCTCCTTGTGGGATATCTAGCATGTCGATAGAAGGTGGAGATATGTCCACTCTTTTGCCAAAAATGGTCGACATGGATGTCGCTGCTGAGCCCATCATCTGATTCATGGCTTCCTGTACAGCACTTAATTGAATTTCGCCCATTTCGATAGATGGATTTCGCCCATCTCCTCCAAGCATTAAATCGGCAATAATTGCCGCATCCGTTTGCTTTATTACGAGTAAGTTACTTCCTGATATCCCCTCTGTATAGCTTACATGAATAGCTACATATGGGTGGGGGAATTCCTCAGGTATTTTCTTTTGTTGAACAACAGTTACCGTTGGTGTTGTGATATCAACTTTTTGATTTAATAAAGTTGACAATGCTGTTGCAGAGCTACCAAAAGATATATTTCCTATTTCACCAAGAGCATCTTGCTCCATGAGAGACAGATAATCCTCTACATTAAAAATTTGTTCTTCCGATTCGTATGTTTCTTCATCATCTGTGCCCCGTAACAGAGCATCGATTTCATCTTGGGAAAGCATATCATCGCTCATCATCGTCGTCTCCCCCTTTCACAGTATCTAATACTTGGATGGCTAGTTTTTTACCTGCTTTACCTGGTTGACCGATAAACTTCGGAATATCGCCAACTTTTATTACAAGAGGATCTTCAATTTTCTTATTCAACTCTATTACATCACCGATCCCAAGCATTAAAAATTCTTGAATACTAATTTCCGACAACCCTAGCTCACCGATTACTTGAACTTCGGAATGCTGGATATGTTTTTCTAAACGAGTAATTTCTTCTGGAACTCTTTCCTTCTTGTCAGTTTGCATATAATAATGAACTGATAATTTTGGAATAATTGGTTCTAATACCACATGCGGAATACATATATTCATCATTCCGCTTGCCTCTCCAATTGTCGTATTAAGTGAGATAACAACGACTGTTTCATTCGGTGAAACCATTTGCAAGAACTGAGGATTTACCTCAAAATCTGCTAATTGCGGGTCAATCTCAACAATTGTATTCCAAGCTTCCATATAATTTTCGAAAGCACGTTCGAAAGTAGAAGACATAATCTTCGTTTCAATTTCAGTTAAATTATCTACTTTATTAATACTTGAGCCTTTCCCACCCATCATGCGATCCATTAAGGCGTAAGCAATGTTTGGATTAACCTCCATGAGAATTCTCCCATCTAGAGGTGGTACTTCAAACACATTTAGGATCGTCATATTCGGGATCGAGCGAATAAATTCCTCATATGGAATTTGGTCGGCCGATGCAACTGAAATCTGTACATACGTTCTCAATTGTGCAGAGAAGAAAGTTGTTAGAAGCCGTGCAAAGTTTTCATGGATTCTTGTTAAACTTCTAAT
>JAEWIG010000399.1 GCA_023387295.1 Bacillota bacterium
TTCGTCCTGAGCCAGGATCAAACTCTCCAAAAAATTGTGAGTTGATTAGCTCATTGTGTCTTTTTACTAAAAGACTAAAAACGTTGACGTTATTGTTCGTTCAGTTTTCAAAGAACAAAGCTACTTCTTTGATTTCACTTCGTGAATAACCTTCCATGAATTACTTCATGCAGCTTTGCGACGAGCTGAGAAATTACTTCCCGAATATGCTACGGCGCAGGAGCAAGACTTTTATTCACTCTGCAATCACTGTTTAAGTAGTTTTTCTTCGTCACTCACAAGCGACTTTATAAATTTATCATTTTACAAACTATAAGTCAATACTTTTTCAAAATAATTTTCACGAAAAAAAGACCGATGAATTTCTCGGTCTACTTTAGGATTTCCTCTATAAATAAATGACGGTTTTTTTCTAAATTAATTATTTCTTCGGATGCAGTAACCTTTATTAGTGGTCTTGTTGGTGAACGTTCCTCAATAAACAGGATCTCCGCAACTTGCCCATCAGATAGCTTAACCTTACTTCCAATTGAAAATGTCATAATTCCCGCTCTAATTCCCTGCATAGCTTGAATATCATATTTTCCAAAACTATCTTGAAGCATCATTTCAAGCACTTTGAAAGGAGATTGTTTCCGCCTATAAAGCCTGTTACATGTCATTGCATGAAATGTATCGGCAACTGCAATAATTTTTGCGATTGAATTGATTTTATTGCTCTGTTCTCCTAGAGGATAGCCGCTCCCATCTAGTCTCTCATGATGTTGAACAATTCCCATTTTCGTACTTTCTCTTAATACTGTAATATTTTGCACCATTTTATAGCTGTAGGCTGGATGTTTTTTTACTTCTTCAAACTCTTGTAATGATAGGGTAGAGCTTTTATTTAGTATAGTTGGTTTTATTTTTGCCATCCCAGCATCTGCTAGGCAGCCACCTAAAGCTAGTTGAACGATATCCCCTTTACTGAAATTCATTTTTTTTCCAATGAATGCACTTAATAGCCCAACAGCAACCGAATGTTGATATAAATATTCATCGTTGGAAGATAAATGATGCAAAGAGAAGATCTCGGAAGGATATGCCTCTGATTTTTCTATAAGGGGCAACATAATATTTCTAATTATTGAGATATTGACGGGTAATCCAGCCTGCCAATTATTAAATTCCTTCTTATACTTTTGAACGCCGAGAAGAAACATATCTTTAAGGCTCTGTTCCGTTTCATGCTGAGAGACTGTTTGTTCGTTCTCTTCTTCAATATATTCAGCTGGGATAAACATTTTTCCGTTAACCATCATTTTGTCAATAACAACATCACTTATTAAAAAAGCTTTTAATATATCTAAAATCTCTTTCGTGAAAATTGTTTTCTTGTTTATGATCGGCCGGTTCGTCAAACTATAAACATCTTCAGATAGTATGCAGCCTTCTTGCAATTCCTGAATTTTCACACGCACGTTTTCCACCCCAAATAGTATGAGTCTTTGTTACCATTCTACTCCATATTATATAAAAAAAGGAGTACAAAGTTTTGTACTCCTTTTTTTAAAAATCTATTTATCTTGTTCTTCTATCTCTTGTTCAATATGTGGAGCTTCAATAGCTTCTACAGACTCTGTTGCTTCTTCTTGAGTTTCCTCTTCCTTTTCAACTTTAGCAACAGTCGCAACAAATTCGTTTTGATTTTCATCTAAGCGAATCAGTCTTACTCCTTGCGTATTACGTCCCATTACAGAAATATCACCTACAGCCATCCGTATAAGAACGCCACCAGTTGTGATTAACATTAAATCTTCTTCACCTGTAACAGCCTTCATAGATACGAGGCTTCCATTCTTCTCGGTAATATTACATGTTTTGATTCCTTTCCCGCCTCTACCTTGAATACGGTATTCCTCAGCAGGAGTTCGTTTCCCATAACCATTTTTCGTCACAATCAATATTTGTGAATTGTCCTCTAGAACTTCCATTCCGACAACTTCATCTTCATCGCGTAAAGTAATTCCTTTTACCCCTGTAGCAGTTCGTCCCATTGAACGGACATCCTCTTCAGGGAAACGAATAAGCATTCCGCTACTTGTTCCGATAATAATTTCCTTGCTACCATCTGTGAGACGAACAGAAATGAGCTCGTCATCTTCTCTTAAATTCAGGGCAATTAAACCGTTATTGCGAATATTTGCAAATGATGTAAGCGGAGTACGCTTGGAGATTCCCTTTTTCGTCGTAAAGAATAAGAACCATTCATCAACAAATTCTTCTACTGGAATAATGGCATTTACCCATTCGTCCTTCTCAATTCCAAGGAGATTGATAATCGGAATTCCTTTTGCAGTTCGGCTAAATTCAGGAATTTCATATCCTTTTGAACGGTATACCTTTCCCTTGTTTGTAAAGAAAAGAATCGTATCATGAGTAGAAGTTGTTAACAAATGCTCGACAAAATCATCCTCATTCGTTCCCATTCCCTGAATACCGCGTCCACCTCGTCTTTGTGAACGATAGGTTGAGACTGGTAGACGTTTAATATACCCTTTGTGAGTTAGAGTGAGCACAATATTTTCACGAGGAATAAGATCTTCATCCTCAATATGCTCAATTCCCCCCGCTACAATTTCAGTGCGGCGATTATCATTAAAGCGTTCTTTAATTTCAAGAAGCTCTTCACGAATAATTTCAAGCACTTTTTCTTCATCCGCTAAAATTGCACGAAGCTCTGCGATTAATTGGACTAAGTTTGCATACTCTTCTTCAATTTTTTCTCGTTCTAATCCTGTTAAGCGTTGAAGACGCATATCTAGAATAGCTTGAGCTTGTTTATCAGAGAGGTTAAACTTTTCCATTAATCCTTCTCGAGCAATTTCAGTCGTTTGAGAACTACGGATTAAAGCAATAACTTCATCTAAATGATCAAGTGCAATGCGTAAGCCTTCTAAAATATGGGCACGCGCCTCTGCTTTTCTTAATTCAAACTCTGTTCTACGACGAATAACAACTTTTTGATGCTCAAGATAATAAACTAAACATTGCTTTAAATTTAATACCTTTGGTTCGCCATCAACTAGCGCTAGCAAGTTAATTCCAAAGCTTGTCTGCATCGCTGTTTGTTTATAAAGATTATTTAAAAGAACATTCGCATTCGCATCTTTTCGAACTTCAATGACAATCCGCATTCCTTCACGATCTGATTCATCACGAAGATCGGATATACCATCAATCTTTTTATCTCTAACGAGTTCTGCAATTCTTTCAATTAATTTTGCTTTATTAACTTGGTAAGGGATTTCATTAACAATAATGACTTCTCTTCCATTAGCCTTTTGCTCAATTTCTACCTTTGCACGAAGGATAATAGATCCTCTACCAGTTTCATACGCTTTTCGAATTCCACTTCTTCCAAGAATCATCCCTGCAGTCGGGAAATCTGGACCTGGGATAATATCCATTAGCTCTGGAATCGTTATTTCAGGGTCCTTACTAACAGCTAAAACGCCATCAATTACTTCTCCAAGTTGATGAGGAGGAATATTCGTTGCCATCCCTACAGCAATCCCTGATGTACCATTGACTAATAGATTGGGAAAACGAGACGGTAAAACGACAGGTTCTTTTTCTTCCCCATCATAGTTGTCTTGATAGTCAATCGTGTCTTTATTAATATCTCTTAAGAGCTCCATTGAGATTTTTGACATCCGTGCTTCCGTGTAACGCATCGCAGCTGCAGAATCGCCATCAATGGATCCAAAGTTTCCATGTCCATCTACAAGCATATAACGATAGTTAAAATCCTGTGCCATCCGCACCATCGTTTCATATACGGCTGAGTCACCATGTGGGTGATACTTACCAATAACATCTCCAACGATACGCGCTGATTTTTTGAACGGTTTATCTGAGTGCATCCCAAGATCATGCATCGCGTATAATATTCGACGATGAACAGGCTTTAATCCGTCACGAACATCAGGTAGAGCACGTGATACAATTACACTCATTGCGTAATCTAAGAAGGATGTACGCATTTCCTGACTAATATTAATCTCTTTTATTTGAGGCTTCGGAGTTTCGGCCATTTAAAGAACCTCCCTTATTTGTAAAACCAGGATAAAAACAAAAGCGTAAGGCACCCGTTTATCGGTGACAAGCATAAGACGAGCCGGCATAAAGGTTGTTTTTTAACCTTTGTGCCGGATTGACTTATGACCTCGAACCGATGGTGCCTGAAGCTGGACGTAGAATACATTTCTAAAATCATCCACAAGTAGCGAATTATAATTTCTTTTTAAAATCCATCCTGGTTTTCACCTATATATCTAAGTTTTTCACGTATAATGCGTTTTCTTCGATAAATTGACGACGAGGTTCGACTTTATCCCCCATCAAAATTTCAAAGGTTTCATCTGCTTCAATCGCGTCCTCAAGATTTACTTGTAGAAGCGTTCTTGTCTCTGGATTCATCGTTGTTTCCCATAGTTGAGATGGGTTCATTTCCCCTAAACCTTTATAGCGCTGAATATTCGGCTTCGGCTGACTAGGGAGTGTTGCCATAATTTCTTCAAGCTGAGCTTCATTGTAGGCATACTCAATCTTTTTTCCTTGCTGAATTTTATATAATGGCGGCTGCGCAATATAAATATATCCAGCCTCAATAATTTGTCTCATATAACGGTAAAAGAAGGTTAATAATAGAGTACGAATATGAGCACCATCAACATCGGCATCAGTCATTAGGACGATTTTATGATAACGAGCTTTAGCAATATCAAAATCTTCACCAATACCTGTTCCAGCTGCAGTAATCATAGCACGCACTTCATTGTTAGAGAGGATTCGATCTAGTCGAGCCTTCTCAACGTTCAAAATCTTCCCTTTTAACGGAAGGATTGCTTGGAAATGACGATCGCGGCCTTGTTTTGCAGAACCACCGGCAGAGTCACCCTCAACAATATATAATTCTGAGATCGTAGCATCCTTAGAAGAGCAGTCTGCCAGCTTTCCTGGTAAGCTTGAAACCTCAAGAGCACTCTTTCTACGTGTTAATTCACGAGCTTTTTTCGCTGCATCTCTTGCTCTTGCAGCCATTAAGCCTTTTTCAACTATTTTTCGGGCAATAGTTGGGTTTTCTAGTAAAAACTTTTCTAATGCTTCAGAAAAAATGGTATCTGTAATAGCCCTTGCTTCTGAATTACCAAGCTTTGTTTTCGTTTGACCTTCAAATTGCGGATCAGGGTGTTTAATTGAAATAATAGCTGTAATCCCTTCGCGAACATCTTCCCCTGATAAGTTCGCATCATTATCTTTAAAAACACCATTTTTCCGGGCGTAGTCGTTAATAACTCTCGTTAAAGCGGTTTTAAATCCAACTTCGTGAGTTCCACCCTCATACGTATTAATATTATTGGCAAAGGAATAAATATTGCTTGTGAATCCTTCGTTATACTGAATGGATACTTCAACATTAATTCCATCACGTTCGCCTTCAATATAAATCGGCTCTTCATGTAGAACTTCCTTAGAACGGTTCAAATGCTCTACATAAGATTTAATACCGCCCTCGTACATATATTCATTTTTCTTATTTTCTTCACGTTTATCTTCAATCGTAATCATTAATCCACGATTTAAAAAGGCTAACTCACGAATACGATTGGCTAATGTTTCATAATCATATTCAGTTGTTTCTGAAAAAATCTCTGGATCTGGTTTGAAGTGAATGGTTGTTCCAGTACGATCTGTTTCACCAATGACTTTAAGTTCTGTTGTAACGACTCCACGTTCAAATTTAATATAATGAATTTTCCCATGGAGATGAACAAATACTTCTAATTCCGTTGATAGCGCATTAACTACAGAAGCTCCAACACCATGTAATCCACCGGAAACCTTGTAGCCTCCGCCGCCAAATTTTCCTCCGGCATGAAGGACAGTCATAATAACCTCAACTGCGGGGCGACCCATTTTCTCTTGAATGTCTACTGGAATTCCTCGCCCATTATCGATGACCGTAATACTATTATCCTTTTCAATACAGACATTAATTTCTGAACAATATCCGGCTAATGCTTCATCAATACTGTTGTCTACAATTTCCCACACAAGATGATGAAGACCTTTAGCACTTGTAGAACCGATATACATGCCTGGGCGCTTTCTTACTGCTTCTAATCCTTCAAGAACCTGTATCTGATGCGCATCATAGGTCTCTTCCTGCACTGCCTTTTGCTCCATTGACACTATCTGTCACCTGCACTTTCATTTACTTACGTTGCTTTGATTTACCTTAATAATCATGAATGGCTGATTTATAGGAACGTTTTTTTAAGGTTCCTGATGCCAATGGGGAAAAATAAATATGATTAGTCGTAATGACAACTGATTTATACGAGTTTTTAGAGAGGTTGATAACTGATTGCTGCTGACGCTCTAAAAACTCCTCTACATATTGAGAAGAGTTTACACTTTGTTTATCAATGATGGCGATAATATCCCTCGCTCGAACTAAAATATCTTCCCCGACATGGATGTACAATTGCTCACCTCATTCACTGAATCTTCATCATTTTTCCGGAATCAACACTAAATGTCGCAGCCTCTTTCAATGTTTGATGATCAAGTCCATCAGTACTTGTCGTCGTTACAAAGGTTTGAACTTTCCCTTGGATTGTATTTAATAAATGAGACTGCCGGTAATCATCAAGTTCAGAAAGGACATCATCTAAGAGTAGAATCGGATATTCCTTAATCTCTGAATGAATCAATTCTATCTCTGCCAGTTTTACAGATAATGCAGTTGTTCTTTGTTGACCTTGTGAACCAAAAGTTTGTACATCACGTCCATTAACAAAAAAAAGAAGATCATCTCGATGTGGTCCGAACATTGTTACACCACGTTCAATCTCTCTATTCATTGTTTTGGCGAATTTTTCTTCGTATACCCTAATTATTTTCGACAAGTCATGGGATTCTGATACATCTGCAGAAGGCTTATACTCTATTTTCAAGGTTTCAAGTCCTCTGGAGATTCCCTGATGGATTGGCCTTGCCCATTTTTCAAGTTGGGATAAAAATTCGTAACGTTTTAAGACAATTTTTGCAGCAATCGTAATAAATTGTTCTGTTAATATTTCAAGCATTGTCAGATCTGTTTGTTTTTTCGTTTGCAATAGTCTTAAGTAGTGGTTTCGTTGTTGCAGTATTTTTTGATATTGACTTATATCATGTAAGTAAACAGGGGAGACTTGGCCAATTTCCATATCAATAAAACGCCGCCTTACTTGGGGGCTTCCTTTAACGATATGAAGATCCTCTGGGGCGAACATAACAACATTCATATTCCCAATGTATTGACTTAATTTTTGCTGTTCAATATGGTTGCACTTCGCCTTCTTCCCTTTTTTTGATATAACTAATTGCATGGGTAGCGAGCCGTGAGTTTTTTTTATCCTACCTTCTATTTTAGCATACTCCTCGTCCCAGCGAATAAGATCTTTGTCATTTGAAGTTCGGTGAGATTTCGCCATAGCTAATACATAGATCGATTCCATCATATTTGTTTTCCCTTGGGCGTTTTCCCCTAATATGACGTTGACCTTATTTTCGAACTGAACTTCTAATTCCTCATAATTCCGATAATTTGATAAAAATAAATGCTCTATATGCATAGACGCTACATCCTTTTATTAAAAGCCTCTAGCGCTCATCTATGGCATTCGAAGCTAAAAACTATTGTTTTGCAGAGATTTATTTAATTGAAAACACGCCAAAGCCAGGGATTTCGATCTTGTCTCCAGAACGAAGCTTTCTCCCTCTTCTTTGGTCCTGTTCACCATTAATAAAAATTTCATGTTCACTTAAAAACCACTTGGCCATTCCTCCAGATTGAATAATGTCTGCGGCTTTAAGGAATTGTCCTAAAGTAATATATTCTGTATCAATATTAATTTCTGTCATTATCATTTCACTCTTTCTAAGTGATTAAAGATCCAATACTTTATTCTACTAAATAATTAGGAATTACACAAAGAAAAGCTTAGAGCTTGTTGTGGACATTTCTCAAACTCGAAAAAAAACCTATGCTTTCATATCTTGAAAATAAAAACTACCAGCTAATGGCTGGCAGCTTTTATTTTCATTTTTTAAAGAATACAGGTAGGTAAGATACCTGATAATTTAATATGTTCTTACAGGTAAGATGAGTTGAAGAATTGAATCATCATTAAGTGGACGAATAACAAATGGTCTCATCGCACCTGTAAAGCTTATTTTTATTTCCTGACCTTCAATCGTTTTTAACGCATCCATCATAAATTTAGCGCTAAAGGAAATTTTCAATTCATCTCCTTCAACGGATTGGCTTTGAAGCTCTTCAACAACATTTCCTATCTCTGGTGTATTAGAGGAAATCTCAATAATCCCATCTTCAATGGTTGTAAATTTAACAACATTATTTCTACCTTCTCTTGCTAATAAAGACGCCCGATCAATGGAGTGTAGAAATTCCTTCGTATTTACAACAATTTCTGTTTTGCTCTCTGTCGGAATTAACCTTGACGTATCTGGATAGTTCCCTTCTAGCAATCGAGAGAAGAATAACAAATGCTTTGCTTTAAATAGCACTTGATTTTCAGTAATAACTATTTCAATTGGATCGTTGCTATCATCCAGAATTTTACTTAGCTCATTTAAGCTTTTTCCTGGAATAACAACATTGTAATCTTCATTTGTTTCTGTTTCAATTTGCGCTTTTCTTAAAGCTAGACGGTGGCTATCTGTTGCAATACAGGTTAATTCACCATTTTCCATTCTCCAGTTTACACCTGTCAAGATAGGGCGTGTTTCTGAGGTGGACACTGAAAAAACTGTTTGGCGAATCATTGCTTTTAGAAGATCCGTAGGAAGCTTAAAGATATTTTCTTCCGTAATTTGTGGCAATAGTGGATATTCTTCTGCATCTAAGCCATTTAATTTAAATTCTGATTTACCAGAACGAATGACCGTTTGTAATTGATTTTCGACAACAATTTCTACAGAATCTGTAGGTAACTTTTTCACAATTTCACTGAAAAATTTTGCTTGGAGAACGATAGCACCAGTCTGTTTTATTTCAGCTATTTCATCTCCAGCTTCTTCTTTTGGAATAAAGGATTCAATTGAAATATCAGAATCGCTTCCTGTTAATGTTACGCCTTCGTCAGATGCAACTATTTTTATACCTGTTAAGATTGGAATTGTTGTTCGGCTCGTAACTGCTTTCATCACATCTTGAACACTTTGAACTAAACGATCCCGTTGGATTATAAACCTCATTTTTTAATCCTCCGATTTTATCATTTTTTATTACGGTATTAGTTATATTTTCTTTTTTAAAGAATAATAGAAGTACTAGTAGGCCCTGTTAGTATGTGGATAACTGTGATTTTTAGTGAAAACGAAAGCTATCCACATGTGGACAGCTTGTGAGCAAACTTGTCTTAGTTATTCACATTATCCCTTTAGCAATTCGTTAATTTCATTTAATTGTTTTTCAAATTGAGGGTCACTATGAAGTAAATTAGAAATTTTCTCATGGGCATGAATGACTGTTGTATGATCTCTTCCCCCGAATTCTTCACCGATTTTCGGAAGTGAAAAATCAGTTAGTTCTCTAGATAAGTACATAGCAATTTGTCGAGGGAATGCTATTGATTTTGTTCTTTTTTTAGCTGAAAAATCTTCAAGCTTTATATTATAAAACTCTCCTACAACCTTTTGGATATCATGAATTGTTATCACCTTTGGCTTAGAGCTCGGAATAATATCCTTTAAGGCTTCAGCAGCTAAATCAGCATTAATATCCTTATTAATTAAAGAGGAATAAGCGACAACACGAATTAGTGCACCTTCTAATTCACGAATATTTGAATCGATCTGATTAGCTATATAGAGCATGGCCTCGTTAGGAATATCCAATCCGTCTGCTTTTGCCTTTTTACGAAGAATAGCAATCCGTGTTTCTAGATCAGGAGGAGTAATATCAGTAATGAGTCCCCACTCAAATCTTGAGCGTAATCTATCTTCTAAAGTTGGAATTTCTTTAGGTGGACGGTCGCTTGAGATAACGATTTGCTTATTTTCTTCATGTAAAGTATTAAAAGTATGGAAAAATTCCTCTTGAGTTGATTCTTTTCCCGCTAAAAACTGAATATCATCAATTAGTAGAACATCGACTTTTCGATATTTATTGCGGAAATCGATCGCTTTGTTATCACGAATAGAGTTGATAAACTCGTTAGTAAACTTCTCTGATGATAGATAGACTACCTTTGCTTGCGGATTATGCTCTAAAACATAATGGCCAATTGCATGCATAAGGTGAGTTTTCCCAAGTCCAACTCCTCCATAAATAAATAAAGGATTATAGGCTTTTGCAGGCGCTTCAGCGACAGCAAGTGATGCTGCATGTGCAAAGCGATTACCAGATCCAATAACAAATGTATCAAATGTATTTTTTTGATTTAACATATTGAAGGACAGTTCAGGCTGATCATCTTCTTGTTTTTCTTTCTTTGCTGGTTTTGGGAATGAAGGTTCATCTTCACTCTTATTCTGAGGAATAATAAATTTCACTGCTAATTCCTCTCCAGTTATTTCTGTAAGAGTTCCAGAGATTAATGGGGAGTACCGCTGTTCAAGCCAATCACGAGCAAATTCATTTGGAGCGGTAATAATTAGCATATCGCCTTGAAGGGAGTGGGCTTTCGTTGACTTTAGCCATGTATCATAGCTAGGCTTACTAATCTTCTTTTCAATACTAGCAAGAACATTATTCCAAAGGTCTGAGATATTCTCCATTGGATTTCCCTCCTTTTCCTATTAGGTTCTAAAAAATATCTAAATATATCTTTTACGTTCATTTTTTTCTTTATTTTCACCTTACCAGCGCTTTTATCCCGCTTTCCTACATAAAAAAAGAAAAAGTTATACAAGTTGTACAACCGAGAATTTATAAAAATACAAAGCATTGTATGTGGAAAAAAGTATAATAAGGAAGAAAAGTGGTATGTCGACATTATCCACGAGATGTGGACAAAGTTTTACAAGCCCATTGGATAATCTGTCCACAGATTATCCACAATCTGTGGATAAAGAAGATATCTTAACGAATTATTAAGAGTGAAAACACAAATATAATAACAGATATTCCTTAGTGGTGCAATGGCTTTTCGAAAATTATCCACAAGCTAAACAGGCTGTGCGAGAAAATTGTCCACAGGTAGTGTTTGTGTGAAAAACCTGTCAATATGTGGTGTGGATAATAA
>JAEWIG010000404.1 GCA_023387295.1 Bacillota bacterium
GACTGTTATAGAACTTGCAAATGCAATTCCAGGACCATTTTCAGGGGAGAGGTATAGAGAATTAGCATCAGATCAAAAAAAGGCAATATTAGATGAGTTTAGTAAACTACCGAAAATCGAAGAGAACCCATCCAAAGAAGAAATTGAATTGTATTGGAGAAAAGCGCTAGTTTTATTTCATGAAGATTACCCTAACCCAACTGAGGTAATCCAAGAGTCAGCAGTTGAATCATTTGGAAGCCCTGAGATTGAAGATGAGCGATATCAGTTTAAAGAACAGCTAAATGTTCAAATCGTTTTAGATTCCAGTGGAAGCATGGGGAATTTAATCAATGGGAAAACGATGATGGATATTGCGAAGGAATCGATCAAGGAGTTTGCTGCTTCTTTGCCAAAAGATGCAAATATCGCTCTTCGTGTGTATGGGCACAAAGGGAGCGGTTCCAACAAGGATAAAGAGCTTTCTTGTCAAAGTAATGAGCTAGTCTATGAACTGAAAACGTATGACCCACAAGCATTAAATGATTCATTAAATAAGTTCAAACCTGTAGGATGGACTCCTCTTGCGAAAGCAATCGAAGAGGCTAAAAACGATTTAATTCCATACAAGGGTGAGAACAATACAAATATCATTTATTTAGTAAGTGATGGGGTAGAAACTTGTGGTGGTGATCCAGTTGCAGAAGCGAAAAAACTAGCGGATTCGGATATTCAGCCAATTGTGAACGTCATTGGCTTTGACGTGGACTCTAAGGGTCAGCAGCAATTAAAAGAAGTTGCGACTGCAGCAAAAGGAATATACAGCAATGCGAGAAATCAAGAAGAACTGAAAAAAGAACTAGAAAAAGCCCAGGCAATCGCAGAAAAATGGAATGAATGGAAAGATAAAGCTTTGAGTAGTGCTTCTAACGAGAAATGGGATAAAAAATTTTCTGATATTCCACGGTTTCGTTCAAATTGGCGGTATGCTTACGACAGAGAACAAAGTAATATTATAAAATCAATATGGGATTTAATGGAGACTGGTCATATTAGCAATAAGGCAAATAACATATTATATGAAAAAACATGGGAAAGGTTTCGTAATGGCATGGCATTAGGAGATCAATTGGAAGACGAACTAGGGAATCTAGCGGACCAAAATTATGAACAAATCAGAGAAGAAATCAATAAAAAATACAACGACAATACGAAATAAAGTATTGATGACCAAACATTTTCAGGGATACCTAAAATTTATTTTACTAGTTTAACATTGATGAAATGGAGAATGCGGCTGAAATTATTGCATTACTTCGAAATCCTAAATGAAGGAAAATAAAATAATTTTTCAAGAAAAGCCTTTAACAAAGGTAATTCATGAAATACAGCTTTATACTTAATTATTAAATATTGAGGAGGAAAATCAATGACGGTTAGAGAAAAACGCTGGAGACGGTTTTATTTGTTTTTAATGCTATTCATTTATGTTATTTATGTACCGGCTTCTTTCCTTGAGTGGATATTTCTTGGTGAGAAAATTCCCTTTGTAGCCATATTTATTGGAATGGCTATACCATTTATGAGGAAAAATCACATTAACAATATACAGTCAGGGAAGGGAGGAAAGTAGTAAAGATATAAAAAGATAGATTCAGTGGATGATTTAGTATAGTACACACAAAAATAAATTGAAGTAAGTGGATCATAAATGTTAAAGACTACCGATGTTTACAGTGAAGAAGAGATAAAACTATATGAAGCTAGATAGATTATTTTCTTGAAAAATATAATCTATCTAGCTTATTTTTTTTGACAAGGGACCTATCGCTTAGACGAAACAGTTGAAGCTCATTGTAACAGCAAAGGATTAGATTCATATTTTATTAAAACAAATTATCCTTCCTTTCTCCTATAATCCACTTGTTATTTTCAGAATAATAAGTTAACAACTATGACTTATTTCCTGAATTTGTATAAATCTATTAGTAGTAATTAGAAAATAATGTAAACTTATGACGTAAATACTAATATATTATTTTTTTAAAAAGTTATTTAAGGCAGGTTTTGATTTCTTATGAAAATGAAACAAAGCGTACTCGCGATGACAATGATTCTACTAATTTTAGCAGCATGTTCTCCTAATAAAGAGCAGGTGAATGAGCCTAAGCTTCCAAATGAATCCGAACCAGTAGGGAAAATGGATGAGAATAATAATGAAGTAGAAGTAGAATCAAATACAGATTTTGATATCTTATCACAACTTTCTGCGCCTCCAATGCCAGAAACTTTAGAGGAAATCGTTAAATACCCAGTAGGACTGTTTGCGTCAGTTAAGGATGATGGTGTAAATGAAATCTTAAAAGCTATTCCGGTATTTCAAGAGGATGCAGGAGAGGAAGAGCAAGAGCTTTTATTAGCTTACTTATATTCATTATTTAAAAAGGAGTATACACTGCCTGAGCAAGCCTTTGCTGAAATTAATCCCATTGATGGTGGAGATTCAAATAAGTCAGAGCAAAAGGAATCATTTAATGTTGAAATCATTCTCGATGCGAGCGGGAGCATGGGAAAGAAAATTGGGCAAAAAACGATGATGGAAATTGCGAAGGAAGCAATTAAAAAGTTTGCAGTTGACCTTCCGGAAGAGGCGAATGTCGGATTGCGTGTTTATGGTCATAAAGGGAGCGGCTCAAATGCTGATAAAGCCATTTCCTGCGCATCGAATGAACTGGTTTATCCGATTCAACCATACAATGAAGCGAATCTATCTGCGGCACTGGCCAAATTTAACCCTGCAGGCTGGACTCCACTGGCACAAGCAATGATTGAAGCAGAGCAAGACTTAGCACCATATAAAGGGGAGCAGTATCGCAATATTATTTATCTAGTTAGTGATGGAATTGAAACATGTGGAGGGGATCCTGTTGCTGCAGCTAAAAGCTTAAAAGAATCAGAGATTTCCCCAATTGTTAATATTATTGGTTTCGCTGTTAATGGAAAGGATCAGCAACAGCTAAAGGATGTTGCAAATGCAGCAGGTGGAACATATGTGGATGTTCGTAATCTTGACCAGATGAATGATCAATTTAAAAAGGCGATTGAGGAATTTACTAAATGGATTGGTTGGAAGATTGGGGAAGAGGAATCAACGATTCAAGAAAGAAATGAGCAGTTTTCAATTGTTCATCAATTCATAATGAACTGGGGAACTGATTTACGTGAAGAGCAGTATTTAATTCAAAGTGCTCTTATCCATCTACAATCTGAAGGTAAAATTACAAATAAACAATTGAATCAAATCTATGATCGAACGAAGAAGTTTTATCATGAACGACATAAACAAGTAAATGAGTTAAATAAGGAGTTAGCAGAAATACGAGAAGGAAATTATAAAGATAAATTAAGGGAAATTAGAGATGTTTATGAAGGAAAGTCAACAGAAAAAAATTAGTTAAGAGAAGGTCGGCGGTTAAACGCAATCTAAAGCGGAAAATATTTAGGTAATACAATACTTTTAATCTAAAATATGCAGACGCAAGCAAAGATGCATTTTTTAGTCATTGTCATGATCGGGGTGCTAATTTTGAAAAGAAATATGAAAATCTTGTTTTTCATAATAGTATGCCTAAGCTTACTAAGTGCATGTAGTAAAAAGACAGAAGAATCAAACATTAGTAGTAAAGTAAATAGTCCAGGTAAAAAGGAAAAAGTTGAAGAGGTAGTTGAAGAGAAAATCCCAGAGGCTGCGAGAACAATAGAAGCGATCATTGAACAAAAAGCAGGAAAGCTCGTTGAAAAGCATATCGATCCTGACCTAGAACTCATTGGTGTCATCGATTATTTCCAGTATAGGAATTTCGCTATGGATACTTTTTATCCAATTGTTGAGAAAGAACTGCAACTTTATTTTGAAAAAAATCGCAATTTAACAAGTGAACAAATCTATGATTATCTCGTTTATCAGTTGGGATCTGGTCAATATAAAACCTACTATGAAAAGCTCATTTCTTATGAACATGGCTATGTCATGCCGAAATTACCAGACGGAGAAGATGAAATTGAAGTGGCAAAGAAGCAACAAAAGACGAATGTCGTCATCTTAATGGACGCAAGCGGAAGTATGAAAGCGAGTGTAAATGGCGGTGTGAAAATGGATCTTGCGAAGGAGACCATTCAGAAGTTTACGGAACAACTTCAAGCAGATACAAATGTCTCCTTGCTTTCCTATGGGCATAAAGGATCTGGGAGTAATGCAGATAAGGATTTGTCATGCAGGGAAATTGAAACGGTATATCCATTAGGAGCTTATGTAAGCACTTCTTTTACTAATGCCATCAATTCCTTTCAGGCAACGGGATGGACACCTTTAGCTGGAGCCATCGAGAAAGCAAATGAATTATTATCCCCTTATAAAAAAGAAGAATACAAAAATATTGTTTATATTGTTAGCGATGGGATTGAAACTTGCGGTGGGGACCCTATTGCAGCAGCAAAGAAATTGAACGAAAGTGATATCGAAGCCATGGTGAACATTATTGGCTTTGACGTCGATGATGAAGGACAAAATCAGTTAAAGCAAGTGGCTGAGGCTGGTAAAGGTAGTTATGCAACTGTTCGTGATCAATCGGAGTTCGAGGAAGTCATTATCAAAAAATGGAAGCCGAATATTTTTCAATTATATTCTTTACAAGGGGTTACCTTGCGTGAAGTTGTTGATCACAAAGAACGTCTCAATCACATTCATGGTAAACTCTATCATGCTTCTGAACGTGAAACCCAACGAATGAATAGTGCAGTATATTTTTTAGAGAACGAGGAATTCATTAGTAGCGATGTAGGGAGTGAAATAAGAGAAATAATTAAAAAAATAGAGACCCTGCGTAATGACCACTTTGGGCAATTAAGAGATCAAAAAGATGCAGAGGCAAACCAGGCGGAGGAGGAAATCGATAATGCGGTTAAAGCTTGGAAAGAAAAGTGGTATAAAGAATTAGAAAAGAAGTAATGTGGAAGTATAAAAAAGACATTATCACTGAAACGCTTTAAACAACTAAAAAATAATGATTGTCTCTCCTATTAAGTTGTGATACTATCGAAATATTATAAAATATTTTAAGAAACAGAAAACTTTCAGGGAGAGGGAGAAATCAGTGAAAAAGCTATGGTCAGTCATCCTTTGTTCGTTGTTGCTGTTACTAGCAGCATGTGGCTCAGGGACGAACGAAACGAACGGTAATAATAGCGATAGTGGAAAAGGAGAAGAGAAGACAGTAAAAGTAGGGATTATTCAGCTTGTTGAGCATCCTTCCTTAGATGGAGCAAGGGAAGGCTTTGTTGCGGCACTTAAAGATGCAGGCTATGAAGAGGGAAAAAATTTAGAAATTGATTACCAGAATGCACAAGGTGATGTGAACAACAATATGTCGATTGCGCAAAACTTTGTGGCAGATGATAAGGACGTAATTCTAGCAATTGCGACTTCAAGTGCTCAGGCGGTAGCTCAAGCAACAAAGGACATTCCGATTTTATTTACAGCGATTACGGATCCACTAGGGGCAAGTCTAGTTGAGAGTCTTGAGAAGCCGGGCGGAAATGTAACGGGAACTTCAGATACACATCCTGAAGCGATTAAAAAGACGATTGGTGCGATTAAAGAATTTGTTCCAGAAGCGAAAAAAGTCGGCATTATTTATAACTCTGGTGAACCGAATTCTGTTGTAAACGTCCAAAAGGCGAAAGAAGCAATCGAGGCGCTTGGATTAGAAGCGGTCGAAACGACAGTAACTGCCAGCTCAGAAGTGAAACAAGCAGCGGAGTCTTTAATTGGAAGAGCTGATGTATTCTACATTCCGAAGGATAACATGGTCGTATCTGCTCTTGAATCCGTCATAACCGTTGCCAATGAGAAGAAAATCCCTACCTTTGTTGGGGAGGGCGATTCAGTAAAGCGTGGAACATTCGCTTCCTACGGCTTTGAATACCATGACCTCGGTTATACAACAGGGAAAATGGCAGTCGAAATTCTTAAAGGTAAAAATCCTAGCGAAATCCCAGTTGGTTTCCCAGAAAATCTAGAGCTTTTCATTAATAAAAAAGTAGCTGAACAAGAAGGCATTACCTTAACAGAAGAAATGCTGAAGGATGCACGAATCGTTGGGGAATAAAAAAATATTAATGCTACCTTAGTGTGAAAAGGGCGGTTCCATTGTCGATACTTTCGACACATGGACCGCCCTCTATTCAATCTTATTAAACAGCTAACATAATAGAGCTTGATTTTATAATCATTTTTACCTCAGAGCCAATAGCTAAACCTAAGTCCTCAACAGCTGAAATTGTGACAACAGATGTAATAGGCTGGCCATCCACATCAACCGTTACTTGTGAATTTACAGCCCCTTTATTAATGACCGTTACTTTTCCTTTTAATTGATTACGTGCGCTTATTTTTGCATCTCCCACCATTAGCATCGTTTCGCTGGATTTTATTACTGCTGTAACATCAGAGCCAACCTCTAATCCTAACTCTTCAACAGATGTTAAAGTAATGATAGAAGTAATCGTTTGTTCCTTCAATTGAACAACGACCTTTGCATTAACAGCTCCATTTTCAATGGAAGTAATTTTTCCAACTAGTTGATTACGTGCACTAATTTTCATGATAGTTACTCTCCTTCAGTTTCGTGTAATTTGTTTCGAAAAATTAAATTTAGATGTTTACTGTATTAACTTCGGTTGTTTTTCCACAGCAGGACGATCAGGTAAATGTCTTCTACTCGCGATAATTAATTCAACAAGAAAATAAACGAGAACAAACGGGGAAAGCCAAATCCAATATGGTTCAATTTGTTCATATATAGATACGATTGCAGGGTGAACCCATTTTATACAAAGGACGGATAAAAAAATCCAGCAAATCGAAAAAGACAAACAAATATGCCCATGTAGCTGAATAGGTATATGAGAATAATCCCACCACTGACGTTTAAAAAACGTTTGCAGTAGAACCCCACTTACATACTCAACTAGTGTAGGAATAAGGAAGCATAACAAAACAACCACAAACCAATTAGATTCTGGCGAAATGAAATAAACTAAAAGAATGGGAGCAAATCCATACATCGGCTTAAATGGTCCCCAGAAAAATCCCTCTTTAAAAAATTTCCGCGTCGTAAAAAAACTATAACTGTTTTCTAACAGCCACCCGAGAAATGAGTACGCCGTAAAATAAAAAATAATTGCCGCGATCCCACTTGTACTAGTTACACTTATCAATTCATGAACCCCCTTCACATCTATTTATTCCTGTTTTAGAGTGAGCTAAAGGGCACCAAAATATACAAGATATACCAAATAGAAAAATTAGTGGTCCACAAAAAAAGACCGGCAGCTTATTTTAGCCCGGTCTTCTAAGTAATCTGGTAATTCCGTATTAATTCCGCTTCATTCCGCAAAAGCGGTTCAACTTCATTGGCAGGCAAAGGCTTACTAATTAAAAATCCTTGGATTCCGTTACATTGACGCTCTTGCAAAAAGGCCAGCTGCTCTTGTGTTTCCACACCTTCTGCAGTTAAATCAAGCTTTAAGTGGTGAGCAAGCGTAATAATCGTCTCGACGATCGCTTCATTATTCAGATCCTTTGTTAGATTATGAATAAAGGATTGGTCAATTTTCAACTGATCAATTGGCAGCTGATGCAAATAGTTAAAAGAGCTATAACCAGTTCCAAAATCATCAATAGCAATTTGGATGCCGAGATCCTTTAAGGCGTTTAACATCGGAATTGCGCGCTCGACATTCATAGCTAGACTTTCCGTAATTTCGAGTACTAAATAGGAAGGCTCCAAATCGGCTTCTTGTAATGCATGTGCAACGGTTTCCACTAAATCTTCCTGAAAAAATTGGCGTAAAGACATGTTTACAGACATCCGAAGGTGATGAATATCTTCGTTATGCCAAGCTTTCAGTTGCCTACAAGCTTGATGTAAAACCCACTTTCCTATCGGAACAATAAGCCCTGATTCTTCAGCTAACGGGATAAAGGTCCCTGGTGATATCATCCCTTTTTGTGGATGATTCCAGCGAATTAATGCTTCTACCCCGATCACTTTTCCTGTTTGGATATTGACTTGCGGCTGATAATAAAGGGTTAACTCATTCCGATCGATTGCTTGGCGCAGCTCGTTTTCCAGTAAGATATTGTCTAATCTCTTTACATTCATTTCTTGTTTAAAGAGACATACTGGTTGTCCCATTCTTTTTGCTTCATGTAGGGCGATAAAAGCCTGCTGTAATAATTGCTCTTCATCAGTAATAGCTTCATTGTAGGTAGAAATCCCGATAGCTACATCAATATAAAAAGTAAATCCCTTTGATTTCATCGGCTCCTGCAGCTGTTTTACAGTGGACTTTGCAATATCAATCACTGAAGCCACATCTGAAGGGTCCTCAAGGATGACTCCAAACTCATCAGCGCCCATTCTTGCAACTGTTCTTGTTTCCAACTGAGAAAATCCTGCTAACCGTTTAGCAACGGTTTGAAGAAATAAGTCTCCCATGTCATTTCCGAGAGAGTCGTTGATATTTTTGAAACGATTGATATTAATTAATAATATAGCCATGCGCCTATTGGTATTAGGTTGTTCAAAACATTTTAATAGTTTTTCTTTAAAATAATTTCGATTTAGTAATCCTGTAAGCTCATCATGATAGGCTAGGTAATGAATTTTTTCCTGTGCTTTCTTAAGAGCATTTTTCGTTTTCTTCTGGTTTACAAAAGGCCTCTCAATCGTCTGTGAATAAATCCCTGTTAGCAGGAAGAAATAGCTTATTACTTTATAAATATGCCCTAAGAGATTTTCAAAATCATATACACTTCTGTATAGAGTAAAGACAAATTCAGCTATGATACTAAATCCAAAAGCAGTAATTAGAGCTAAAGCGGCTGGATGCTTTGTTCTTTTATAATGATAAACAACAAGTAGGAATGAGACGAGAAATAGAAAACTAATCATATACTCCAAAACTACTTTTTCTGCTGTTAATCTAACTCCCTCAATGACAAGAGGGGGGAGTAAATTAGGAAATCCTAGGACAATCACACTAACTGCAATGGTATAGACAAGCGAAATGGTAAAGGAAAGCCCCCGCATCCTTTTGCTAACATTTCGATCTTTATGAACGAAAATGAATAGCAACCCAAATGCAACAGTGAATCTACCAAAAATCCAAAACCACGTTGCGTGTTGAACAGAAGTTTCTGTAAGAAAAAAGGGCATCCCATTATATGTTAAAATGTGAAGAATATCTAAAAGTCCAACTGATAAAAAGAGTGCTGAAACGTATAAACGGTGAAGGGAAAAATTGTGAGGAAAAATGATCCATCCTTGTATGACAATCGCAAACGCTACAGACACACTAAATAACTCCAACAAAATGTGGAGAGAAAGAAAGTTATCAGGGTTATAAAACGTATAAATGAAATCTTGGAAGCGATGGGCAAATATTAAAATAAAAAAGCCAATCAACAGCAAACCAACTGTTTTTATTTCAGCAGCTTTTCTCATAGGAAAAACTCCCTCTCTTTATTGTGAAAAACCTTACTTTTGTCACAGGAATATTTGTGAAAAATGGTTCAAATTACCTTTAATTTAATTCTACTAAAAATAATAATAATTACAATCTATAATAGTAATGATGGAACTTATCACTATATGTCCGGTGAAAACAAAAGGTATGTACAATCAAAACTAAGAATGAGCTTATGAAAATTTTGTCTAATAGGATTCGCTGTTTTTTACAGGAATTCGTCATATTTTATCGAATATATAGTAATGTGTTGTATGGGAAAGTCTGCTACATGATAGGATTGATGATTCAATGTTTAATAGATAGATAACAGGAGGTATTTTATGACACATGAACAAAGGCATCCATTAATAGAAAAGGTGCTTCAAAATATTGAGAAAGTCATGATTGGAAAGCGCAAAGTAGCTGAGTTAAGTGTTATTGCTTTGCTTTCTGAAGGTCATGTTTTGTTAGAAGACGTTCCAGGTGTTGGGAAAACAATGATGGTAAGGGCGTTAGCGAAATCAGTAGGGGCTAATTTTCGACGAATTCAATTTACACCCGATCTGCTACCTTCAGATGTGACAGGTGTTTCGATTTATAACCCGAAAGAAATGGAATTTCAATTTAGACCAGGTCCGTTAATGGGCAATATTATTTTAGCGGATGAGATTAACCGAACATCTCCGAAAACTCAGTCCGCTTTACTCGAAGGAATGGAAGAAAGCAGTGTGACAATTGATGGAGTCACATACAAATTAGAAAAACCATTTTTCGTTATGGCTACCCAAAACCCGATTGAGTATGAAGGGACATACCCTCTTCCAGAGGCTCAGCTTGATCGATTTTTACTAAAGATGAAAATGGGCTATCCAGAAATGGTCGATGAATTAGAGGTGCTGAATCGCGTCCAAAGGTCAAACCCCATTGAAACGCTTGAGCCTGTCATTGACTTAGCTGAGCTTCGGTCATTGCAGTCTCAAATTAAAGAAGTTCATGTGGACGAAACGATAAAATACTACATCGTACAGCTTGCTAGTCGTACACGTACACATAATAGTGTATATCTTGGCGTAAGTCCGAGGGGCTCGATCGCCTTAATGAAAGCAGCGCAAAGCTATGCATTTATGAATGGAAGAGACTATGTATTGCCTGATGATATTCAATATTTAACGTCAGCTGTATTCGCACATCGAATGATCTTAAAGTCTGAGGCGAAGTTTGAAGGGATTACAGCTGAAGATGTGATAGAGCATATTATTGCAAGGACAACTGTTCCTGTCCGAAGGCTAGTGAAGTAGAATGAATTATTTTTTCGGTAAACTGTTAAGTGTATGGAAATTAATTGTCCTTTTTTTACTCATCCTGCTCACCTTTTCTTATGCGATGTTCCAAGGGGGATTTGTAAGTTGGTTTTTATTCTATAGTTTTTTGCCATTTGCCCTTTTGGCACTTGTCATAGCAGTATATCCTTTGAGCTCCTACACAGCTGAGCGAAGATTGCTGAAAAATGAATTTAACGCTGGAGAATCGCTTAAAGTTTCGATAATAATAAGAAGAAAGTTCGCTTTTCCATCATTATTTATCGTTGTAGAGGATTGCTTAAACGATAAATTACAGCATTCACAGAAAAGATTTAGTGAGCGGAAGACGATTCTATTTCCTGGGTTTCAAAAAGAGATGACTTGGGATTATGAAATTGACAGCTTGCCAAGAGGGGAGCATTTTTTCCAAGCGCTCCGGATTAAGACTGGGGACCCGCTAGGCTTATATGAGAAAGAAAAGTACATCTCTGTTCAAGATAAAATTCTTGTTTATCCAAGCTTTGAGGAAATCCTTTACCGACCACATGAAAGTCAATTTGATCAGGGCATGACGGCATCTAAAGAGCGTGTTCAAAGGGATACATCAATGGTTATTGGTATAAGAGAATACCAGCCCGGCGACCGTTTTTCTTGGATAAATTGGAAAGCGACAGCCAAGCGTAATGAAATTATGACTAAGGAATTTGAACAGCGTCAATCTCATGATGTATTAGTGCTATTAGATTGCACAGCAAACAGTCGATTTGAGGCAATTGTTTCATTTTCAGCCTCTTTGACGAGGGCTGTCCTTCGTAAAGGAGCCCAAGCTGGTTTCCTTGCTTGTACGGATGAGCGAATCGCTATTCCTGTTAGTAGTGGTGAAAATCAGCAGCAATTGATATTTTATCAGCTTGCGAAAATAAGAGATAATAGTTCTGTAGCATTTGAGCAAGTCATTAAGACGGAGAGCAAAACCTGGATGCAATGCAATATTCTAATGCTTATAACAGCAGAACTTTCAAGCCAGGTAATTGATGCTGCGGGATTACTTACTTCAAACAAAAGATCTGTAACTATTTTTCTTGTGAAAAATGAAAAAGAATCATTGACTAAAGGGGAGCTTGTCCTAAAAGCAGCAGCAAATGCAAGAGGCTTACGGGTTGTATTAGTTCATGCTGGTCATTTCGCTGCTGCTTTTCGTTCGGAGGTGGCGATAAGATGACATCTCGTAAAGTGGAAAGGAATTTTGCGACATTTCTCTTATATGTATTTGGTTTTCTTTTGCTTTGGGAATGGTTAAGACCTGTGGAGCAGCTGACGAACACGTCAAATCTATATATTTTCCTATTATTTATTGGTCTATCATTTTTATTAGCCTATTTCGAGATTTCTGCCTATATTGCCGTGTTGGTTAAATGTCTCTTTATTGCCTACACCCTGCAATCTCTTTATTTTGAGGAATCATTTTTCAAGCTTTCATGGCTTTTTCAGTTTATGGCCGATTTAGGACAAAATCTCTCGCTTATCATGGATAGGGATTGGGGAAACTTAAGCAATATGTTTCGAAGTCTTCTCTTTTTTGTTCTTATTTGGCTCATGACCTATTTACTTCATTATTGGTTAATTATCAGGAGACAAATTCTAATCTTTTTTCTCATGACGATTGTTTATATAACGGTACTTGATACCTTTACGTCATATGACGCAGGAATGGCAATCATTAGAACTGTTTTATCAGGTTTCGTTGTGATGGGAATGCTGACCTATTATCGGTTGCTTGATCGTGAATCAATTAATAAAAATCATGTTTCATCGCGAAGATGGATGACGCCATTAATGATCATGATTGCTTTAAGTGTAGGTATCGGCTTTGCTGCCCCTAAGGCGGAGCCAATTTGGCCAGATCCAGTCCCGTATATTAAATCGTACGGGAAGGGCAGTGGCGGCGGTGTTAGTAAACTTGGATACGGAATGGACGACTCGAAACTTGGGGGTCCGTTTATTCCTGATAATCAAGTTGTCTTTCGAGCAGAGGTCGAATCAAGACATTATTGGAAGGTAGAGACAAAGGATGTTTATACTGGGAAAGGCTGGGAAACGTCTTTTTCGAGAGATGCTCGGTCTGGATTTTTATATGATGATGAAGTTCCAATTTTTTCGAACTTTTATGTAGAGAAGGTAGAGGAATCTAGTATTGTGACGACCTTTCTTCGCTACCCTCATATTGTTTATCCATTAGGTATAAAGAAAATCATCGTTCCGCCTGCTGTTTCTTTTGAATTAGAAAATGCAACGGAAAAAATTCGAACAGTAGAAAACAATCGGCCTGTATCCCTTGAACAATATGAGCTTCAATATGATGTGCCGAAGTACAGTGTAAAAACATTAATGTCTGCAACGGACGATCAAGCTACATTAAATCAGGATTTTATGGAACGATATACACAGCTGCCAGACGATTTACCGTCGGAAATTAAAGAATTAGCGTTAGAAATAACGGCAGATAAAAGCTCGACATATGAAAAGGTGAAAGAACTCGAAAACTACTTCGCTAATTCGGGGTTTATCTACGATCAGAAAGATGTTGCTGTCCCTGGTCCAGAGGATGATTATGTCGCACAATTTTTATTCGAAACGATGAAGGGCTATTGTGATAACTTCTCAACTTCCATGGTTGTCATGGCAAGGTCGATCGGAATTCCTGCGAGATGGGTAAAAGGGTATACAGAAGGAGAGTATAAGGGAGCTGGAAGTGCAGGCAAGCGGATTTTTGAAGTAACGAATAATAATGCTCACTCCTGGGTGGAAGTATACTTTCCGGGAATCGGATGGGTTCCGTTCGAACCGACAAAAGGATTTTCGAATAATGTCTCATTTATTTATGATGTTAGCCGGGATAATACACTAGAGGCTCCGGTTGTAGAACAGAAAAAAGAAGAACGTGAAAAGCCAGAATTAGACGAGGGAAAGAAAGAGCAAGCTGCATCTTCTAGCTTTTCTTTGACAAAGCTATTTACCTCAATCAAAGAATTCTTTGTGAAATCGTGGAAAATCATCGTTTTAATCTTACTGGGATTAGTAGTCTTTTCGTACATTTTATACCGTGTCCGTGGAAAATGGCTTCCTTATTATTTAGTTTTACGTTTTAAATGGACAAAGGAAGATGAAAGTTTTCCGAAAGCCTACTTACTTTTATTAAGAGAGTTAGAGCGCTATGGCCTGCCGCGTAAGGACGAACAGACATTGAGAGACTATGCTACTTACGTTGATCAATTTTTCCGTTCAAAAGAAATGAGAAGGTTAACCTCTTATTATGAGCACTTCATTTACCGAGGAGAGCTTGAGCAAGGTAGCTGGGAGGAAACAAAGGAATTGTGGGAAAATTTAATTAAAAAAACAATTGCTTGACCATAAAAATCTCCTGTTGTTACAATAGGTTCGTTAAGTAAATAAGTTTTAGTCAATTGCAAAATAAACTGAATATATCCTTCATATATCCTCGATAATATGGTTCGAAAGTTTCTACCAAATCACCGTAAATGATTTGACTATGAAGGCAGAAGTTATTCTTGGTGTTTTTTATCGACCGGAGTTCTGCCTTCATGATTTTCTCTTGGAGGCAGAATGACGGTTTTTGTTTATAAAAATCCGTTTTTCTAATTATTTCTGTGTATTTTTTTTGCAAAAGAGAACAATAAGTAAAATGATAAATTTAATGAGGTGAACTGCGTGGCGGGGAAAACAGAGTGGCAAAATCAAGAAAAAATTATCGTACTAGATTTTGGAAGCCAATATAATCAATTAATTACGCGACGAATTCGTGAGTTTGGTGTTTACAGTGAATTACATCCTCACACGATTACAGCTGAGGAATTAAAAGAGCTGAATCCAAAAGGAATTATTTTCTCTGGTGGGCCTAACAGTGTCTATGAAGAAAATGCATTCCGTTGTGATGAGAAAATCTTTGACCTAGGATTGCCTGTTTTCGGAATTTGCTATGGTATGCAATTAATGACGATGCATTTCGGTGGGAAGGTTGAAAAAGCAAAGCAACGTGAATACGGAAAGGCTGTTATGAAGCTTGAAAAACAGTCGAAGCTATTTGCTGACCTTCCAGAAGAACAAACGGTTTGGATGAGTCACGGAGATCTTGTCGTTGAAGCACCTGCTGGCTTTACAGTTGACGGTACAAACTCATCATGCCCGATTGCGGCGATGAGCAATGAAGCTCTTAGCATGTACGGAGTACAATTCCACCCAGAGGTTCTTCATTCAGTATATGGAAACGATATTTTGAAAAACTTTGTTTTCGGTATTTGTGGATGCAAAGGCGATTGGTCAATGGAGAATTTCATTGATGCTGAAATCGAAAAAATCCGTCAAACGGTTGGCGATAAAAAAGTAATCTGCGCGTTAAGCGGTGGTGTAGATTCTTCTGTCGTTGCGGTTCTAATTCATAAAGCAATCGGCGATCAGTTAACATGTATTTTTGTTGACCACGGTTTATTGCGTAAAGGTGAAGCAGAAGCTGTTATGAAAACGTTAGCTGAAGGCTTCCACATGAATGTTATTAAAGTTGATGCACAGGAGCGCTTCTTAGGTAAACTTAAAGGTGTAGATGATCCAGAGCAAAAGCGTAAGATTATCGGTAATGAATTTATCTATGTATTTGATGATGAGGCTGCAAAGCTTGAAGGTATTGAGTTTTTAGCACAGGGAACTCTTTATACAGATATTATTGAAAGTGGTACAGCGACTGCTGCAACAATTAAATCACACCATAATGTCGGCGGACTACCTGAAGACATGCAGTTTAAATTAATCGAACCATTAAATACATTATTTAAAGATGAGGTTCGTGCACTAGGTACTGAGCTTGGCATGCCTGATGAAATTGTTTGGAGACAACCATTCCCAGGTCCAGGTCTAGGTATTCGTGTTCTAGGCGAAATTACTGAGGACAAGCTTGAAATCGTTCGTGAATCAGATTTTATTTTACGCGAGGAAATCAAGAAGGCTGGTCTAGATCGCGACATCTGGCAATACTTCACAGTGCTTCCGAACATCCGCAGTGTGGGTGTTATGGGTGACGCTCGTACGTATGATCACACAATCGGCATTCGTGCAGTTACATCTATCGATGGAATGACATCTGACTGGGCAAGAATCCCATGGGATGTGCTTGAAGTCATTTCAACTCGAATTGTAAATGAAGTACCACACGTTAACCGCGTCGTGTATGATATTACTTCTAAGCCACCTGCTACTATTGAGTGGGAATAAGATCCAACTATTAATATGATGATTTATACTCCCTTTTATTTAGTTTCCACAAAACTAAATAAAAGGGAGTTTTTTATTTTAACGAAACTCCTAGTTTATGAAGGTGTATTACACTTAAATGCGAACGATGGAAAAATAAATATAAAAAACGTTCGCTTTTTGTATTGACGAGCAGAAATTATGCTGATAAACTAAACATGAAATCATTAATTGTCATATTACGTCGTATAATTTTGGGGATATGGCCCAAGAGTTTCTACCAAGCTACCGAGAATAGCTGGACTACGAGGTAAGTGTATTGAATACGGGATATATTAATATAGAAGAGGACATTGATTGGTTCGAACAGGTTGAACATCAATGTGTAGAAAGATCCAATATGAATGCTGTAAGTTGAGATTTTCTTACAGCCATATGTGACTACTTCTCTTTTCTAAATCTCTCGTTTATTTTTACGCTTAACTTTTAGTCAACGCTCCGGTAATTTGCCAGAGCGCTTTTTGTTGTTATTGGTGTAAAAACTAGAAAAAGAAATTTAGGAGGAAAAGTAATGAAGAATTACTTCAGGTTTGAAGAACTAGGTACAAACTATCGCCGTGAATTTATCGGTGGCCTAACAACGTTTTTATCAATGGCTTACATATTAGCTGTTAACCCAACAACATTGTCATTGGCATCTATTCCTGATCTTCCAGATTCAATGAGAATGGATAGTGCGGCAGTATTTGTTGCGACTGCATTAGCAGCTGCTGTTGGTTCACTCTTTATGGGATTGATTGCTAGATATCCAATCGGATTGGCACCTGGAATGGGTCTGAATGCTTTCTTTGCATATACAGTTATTTTAACGATGGGGATTCCTTGGCAACATGCTTTAGGTGGGGTTTTAATTTCCGGTGTCATTTTTATTATTCTCTCACTGACTGGTCTAAGGGAAATGGTTATTAATGCGATACCAGCTGAGCTAAAATATGCAGTTTCAGCCGGAATTGGTTTGTTTATCACGTTTTTAGGTTTTCAAAATGCAGGCATTATTGTTAATAATGATGCAGTTTTAGTTGGTTTAGGAGATTTTACAAACGGCAGCACATTATTAGCGATTTTTGGAATTATTCTTACCGTTATCTTAATGACTAAAGGAATTAAGGGCGGAATTTTCTACGGTATGGTCGTAACGGCTATTGTTGGAATGATTTTTAACTTAATTGATACTCCTGATAAAATCGTTGGTGCGATACCAAGTGTAGCGCCGACATTTGGAGCTGCATTCCAATCTTTTGGTGATAGTTCGTTTTACTCTACACAAATGTTAGTTGTTGTTTTGACATTCTTGTTTGTTGATTTCTTTGATACTGCTGGAACTCTAGTAGGAGTTGCGAGCCAAGCAGGTCTTATGAAAGGTGATAAATTACCTCGTGCAGGAAAAGCATTGCTTGCGGATTCTTGTGCAACAGTAACAGGTGCGATTTTCGGAACATCAACAACAACTTCCTATGTTGAATCAACTGCAGGAGTTGCCGCAGGAGCAAGAACAGGTTTTGCTGCTATTGTAGTTGCTGGGTTCTTCCTATTATCACTGTTCTTCTCACCGCTACTTGCTGTTATTACACCAGCGGTAACTGCACCGGCTTTAATTATTGTAGGTGTACTGATGGTTTCATCTTTAGGTAAAATCGATTGGAATCAATTCGAAGTTGCGGTTCCTGCATTCTTAACAATTGTTGCAATGCCACTTAGCTATAGTATCGCAACAGGGATTGCAATTGGTTTCATTTTCTACCCAATTACTATGATTGTTAAAGGCCGCACGAAAGAAATTCATCCAATCATGTATTTCTTATTCGTTATCTTTGTCCTTTACTTCATTTTCTTAAAATAATAATTTGACGGAGATCTGTATTTAAAGGGGTCTCCGTTTTTTGATCTCCTACTAAATAAATGGGGGAGTAAAAACTATTATTTTTTTGTTGACGAGATAGATGTATGATGTTATTATAGAAAAACAGTCGCTGAGCGGTTAATAGCATTCTTAATAATATTAATAAAATATTAAAAAGTTGTTGACATAGCGATTTGTAAATGATATATTAGTAAAGTCGCTTTTGAGCGGTGAAGCTAGTAAACTACTGAAAGAGATTGCGGAATGAAAGACCTTGCTCCTGCGCCGTAGCATACTCGAGGATGTTATCCCTCAGCTCGTCGCAAAGCTGCATGAAGTAATCCATAGAAGGTTATTCATGAAGTAATTCAACGAAGTAGCTTTGTTCTTTGAAAACTGAACGAACAATAACGTCAACGTTTTTAGTCTTTTAGTAAAAAGACACAATGAGCTAATCAACTCACAATTTTTTGGAGAGTTTGATCCTGGCTCAGGACGAA
>JAEWIG010000422.1 GCA_023387295.1 Bacillota bacterium
AAGCCCCGTGAACAACTCGCACTATATGGATGTAGAAACGAAATATATTTGAATGTTTTAATTGTATTGTTCGCTATTTGTCCAAATGAATAGTAATAAAAGATTATTTCTAATGAGTTTGTTATACATATTTAGTAATATTTTACTAATGATATTGATTAAAATATCTTAATAGGAGATTGAAAATGCTATTTTTTCATTTAATATCCTAAAAATGAATTACTCAACCAACAGGCTTAAATATTAGATGAAATGAGAGGTGGATAGGGTGTATTTTTTTGTGATATTAATTGGTCTGTTTATTTTATTGTTTGTGGTAGATAAAATAGCAATTAAGTATCTTGGGGTTGAAAAGAAAAAAATTTCGGGTACATCTGGTGATAAGATAGAGAATTGGGTTAATTTTTTTAAAAAAATAATCATATAAACGTATGCCGCAGATGATGCAATGAAAAGCAGTGGGGAGGCAAACCTGCTTTTTCTAAGAGCTCTTTAAAAATAATATGGAGTCCCCTTGGATTCATTGCCTGCCCATTCTTATTTAAAAATACAGGTTCCTGTGGATGCGTTTGATAGGCCTTCAACGACTCTTTATACGCTTTTAATAAGGGCACCATCATCGAATGAAGGGGAAGGAGTCGCTCTTTTTTTCCTTTTCCATAAATCAAGACGGTTTCATTATAAAAATCAATTTGTTCCCATGTGAGATCGACTAATTCTTGTCGTCTCATTCCCGTTGTCGCAAGGAATTTAAACATGGTTTCATTTCGAAGCGCAAAAGGTTTGGTATCTTTCTGAAGGAACGAAAACAGCTTTTTAAGCTCTTACATGTTCATATAGACAGGAAGCTTGGAATCCGCTTTTGGCGCCTTAATTCCGGCCATAAAATCAGCTGTTAGCATCTTTTCTTTTAAGCAATAGCTATTGAAAGACTTTAAGCTGGAAATGCGGCGCTGCATGGTTCTTGGCTTACTTTTGTCATTCAACATCTGATCTTGAATAAAACGACGAATGATTGAAGCGTTCAGGTCCGAGAGTTCGGTAGAACGCTTAAATTTCTCAAGAAAATAACGAAAGACTGTTAAGTCATATTCATAGCTGCGAATCGTGTTGATTGAATAATTTTGTTCAACCTCAAGATACAGTAAAAAATCATCCACGGCTTGCTGGTAGTTCATATGGTCGTGACCTCCAAATAGTTGATTATTTGGACGTACCCAAGAATTATCATCCCGATCCTAATGGCTATAAAGACGGCAGAGGAAGTTAGGAAGACCGTCCCAAACATTATCGTCAAGTTATGAGGAAGAACTTCCTGATAATGTTTATTATATGAAGTTGAGAGGATAGTTATTGTTCTGTTAAGGAATTTTCCTAGTTTACATAATATATATTATAGGAACCAATTAATCAAAAGAGTAAATCAGTCTCAAAAACTAAGTATACTTAAGATAATGAGACGGAAACGATTTTTTTTGCTTGAATTAGAATTTTTATGTTTAACAACCAAAATATTTGCCTAATGTTATAAAATAAATATTAATCATCAATTAATCTTTTTCCGATAGAATTATTAATAACCAAACGTCTATACTAAGCATTTATTCGATATCTCATACAGATTTACAAATATCGTTTATTTCACAGAATCTTATGTTTTACTCACTTAGTTTACATAATATTATTATCGTTACTTTTAGACCTTCTTATGCGCTGTATTTTAATAAACAATGTCTTTTCTTGCTCTCTTTGAAAAAACACAGGTAATCCTGTGCTTCTAATTTGTAGTATTAACATTTAATCACCATAATTTATGTTTTAATGGGTTCTACTGTTTCATTTAAATATTGGCGAGGTGTACCATAGTAAATCATTTTGTTGTAATCCTCGTACTTTGATTGAAATTGGATGTAAATTGGTGAATCAAGTAGCCATGGATAATGAAAGAAAAATGCACGATCACTGTACATGATTGCTGCTAATGCATCAGGAATTTCTTGCTGCGACATTAATAAACGTAATTTGACATGATGATCTTCTCCATGATCATGATTAACAGTCGTTTTTCCACAAAAAACATATTGACCCATTTGTGGAATCCACTCTGCCCGTAATTCCTCACGAAATTTATGTTTAGTAGGTAAATTTTCGTAATCATAACCAATGCATAAGTACGCTTCTCCATGATTATTTGCTTTTGCAAAACGATATTTCCTACCATCTACAGGTTTATATTCTGTTGCAGGTGGAGAATAAATAACGTTAAGCTCCGATGGATTTAATCTATTCATTGTAAGCGCCCCTCTTACATACGATTTTTCACTTACTCTATTTTATGTATGGAGATTAAAAGTGTGACAAACGTCTATTTTCTACGTTTTTGCTTAGGGGGTTTTGATTCAAATACTCGTGTTTTCTTGAGATTCCACTTTCCAGCATCATACTCCCAAATAGATTCCACTAACGCAATTCTATCCGCATGATAAGCCCCACTAATTGCTTGTATACCCAATAATCCTAACTTTTTCGAACTAAGTTTAATAGGCTTTAATGTTGAATATGGATCCACCATTAGCTCTGTCGGTTCACTTAACTTACCATTTTGAAATAAACCTAATCGCTCGTAATCATCAGCTCGGTTTCTTAAATCAAACGTATAAGATTGATTAGTGTCTTGAATGGTAATGGCTGCTTTATATCCATTTAAAAACTGTCCATTAATCATCAATGGCTCTGGTACTCCTAGATTTGTTAGGGAAAAATCCTTTAATGTATAAAGGTTGTGATTCGATATTCCTCCACTTCCACCAGTATTAATAGAAATAAACATATCCTTAATTTGGTCATGATTTAAATCAACAAATTGAACAGTTGGTTCATACCCCTCCTCTAATTCTTCCTTGTATGTTTTTCCGTTGGAAGCATGAATTTCTAAGATAATTTCTTTTAAAAATTGTGTTCCTTCTTCATAAGGAATCCCTTTTATTAATACTTTGTCTATCCTATCATCACCCGTAACATCGACCATGTTGTCGGAAATAACGACGAATTTATTCTTATCCTCAACAGCATACGCATATGTCATTGCTGTTAATGTCATAAAAAAGAAAGCCCCAGTCGCAATAGCTATTTCTTTTTTCATTTCTCTTCCCTCCTGTTCATTTCTGCCATTATTATGTCCGTTAATGGAAAATAAATGTAAACGAATAGGGTTTTGGAAGTAAAAAAAGCACCTCATTAGTAAATGAGATGCTTTTTTTGACATTTCCAACCACCATATTATTCTTTTTCCTCAGGTTTGTTGCTATCATCCTGCTTTGCTGAAACCTTCCAGACAGTTTCTACTTTACCACTATCAGCTTCATCAATAATAAATGAGCCGTTTGAATAGCGGTCATTAAATCGAATTGTAGAAACATTTGAAGAGTCAGATACCCCTTTTTCAGTTTCAAAGTAAATAATATCGTTTTCACTTACAACTACAGAGCCAACGATTCGATGAGGGTTTGCTTTCAGTTCTCGTAACATAACAACCCCGCGTTTTGCTCGAGATGTCTTTTCAAACTCACTAAACTTCATTTTTTTAATAGCTCCACGTTGGGTAAGTATCACAACGGATTGCTCATTAGGATTTTCAACAATTTGACCACCAGTGACATAATCGCCGTCCTTTAAATTTATACCCTTTACACCTGCAGCTCTAACACCTACGATGCTAACTTCCTCTTCATGAAACCATAGTCCATAACCGAAATAGCTGGATAAAAACAATTCCATTGCACCGTTTGTTTCATGAACATCAATCACTTCATCATCAGTTTTTAAATTGATCGCTACAAGTGGTTTCGAATATCGCTGTGCTTTATATAAATTTAATTCAGTCTTCTTAACCATACCAAATTTGGTGATAAATATTAAATATGATTCTTTCTCAAAATCTTTTACTGGAAGAGCTTTAATAATTGTCTCGTCCCCATCAATCGGAATTAGATTTGCGATATGCTGACCTATATCCTTCCAACGAATGTCTGGCAATGTATGAACAGGACAGTATAGATAATTCCCTTTGTTCGTAAACAAGACAAGAACATCTGTCGTATTCATTTCTAATTGTGCTAATATGCGATCAGAATCTTTCATACCAAAATCCTGTCCATTTGAAGCCGCAAAAGAACGTGGGCTTGTCCTTTTCACGTATCCTTCTTTCGTTACCGTTACAATTACATCTTCGCTTGCTACAAGGACCTCTAGATTAATCTTAATCTCTTCGATTTCAGCTTCAATTGTTGTACGACGCTCATCTGAATAACGCTTTTTAACATCTTTCAGCTCTTTTTTAATAACCGCATATAGTTTTTTCTCGCTAGCTAGTATTTCAGAAAGCTCAGCAATTTGGGCTGCCAATTCTTCAGCTTCTGCTTTTAAAGCAGTAATATCAGTATTTGTTAAACGATAAAGCTGTAATGAAACAATTGCTTCCGCCTGAGGCTCTGTGAAAGAAAATTGCTTTATTAAATTGTCCTTCGCATCTCTTTTGTCCTTCGAAGCGCGAATCGTAGCAATTACTTCATCTAATATCGAAAGAGCTTTCATTAAACCTTCAACAATATGTTCTCGAGCTTGCGCTTTTTCCAACTCAAAGGTTGATCTTTTTGTTACGACTTCCTTTCGATGCTGGATATAGGCATCGAGTAATTCTCTAAGCCCCATAAGTACAGGATGACGATTATGGATGGCAACCATATTAAAGTTATAAGTAACTTGTAAATCACTATTTTTATATAAATAATTCAAAACTCCTTCAGGATCTGCATCCTTTTTGAGTTCAATGACAATTCGTAAACCCGTACGGTCCGTTTCGTCTCTAACCTCTGCTATTCCTTCTAGCTTTCGATCTAAACGAAATTCATCCATTTTTTTCACGAGATTCGCTTTATTTACTTCGTACGGAATTTCAGTGATGACGATTTGTCTTTTCCCACCACGAACTGTTTCGACTTCGGCTCTTCCACGAACTATAATTCGTCCTTTACCCGTTTCATACGCTTTTTTAATACCTTCAATCCCTTGGATGATTCCCCCTGTTGGAAAATCAGGTCCTTTAATATAGGCCATTAAATCATCTACTGAACAATTAGGATTGTCCATGCGATGAATCGCACCATCGATGACTTCATCTAAATGATGAGGCGGGATTTCTGTCGCATAACCAGCTGATATTCCAGTTGAACCATTGACAAGAAGGTTAGGATACATCGCTGGAAGAACGGTTGGTTCATTAGAAGTATCATCGAAATTCGGAACAAAATCGACCGTTCTTTTTTCGATATCCTTTAGTAGCTCAGATGAAATCGCAGACAATCTTGCTTCTGTATAACGCATGGCAGCTGGGGGATCGCCATCAACACTCCCATTGTTCCCGTGCATTTCAACAAGAAGCTTGCGAAGCTTCCAGTCTTGGCTTAAACGAACCATTGCATCATAAACAGATGTATCACCGTGTGGATGATAGTTACCGATAACATTACCGACTGTTTTGGCTGATTTTCTAAAGCCTTTTTCATGTGTATTTCCTTCTACATGCATCGCATATAAAATTCTTCGTTGAACAGGCTTTAAACCGTCTCTTGCATCAGGTAACGCTCGTTCCTGAATAATATATTTACTATAACGACCAAAGCGGTCACCTAAAACATCTTCAAGAGGAAGATCACGAAATTTTTCTGATAAAGCCATTACTCAATCTCCTCCTCTAAAATAGATATATTTTCATTGTCTAGAATGCTGCTGTCTTCTTCAAGACCAAAAGCAACATTGGCTTCGATCCATTTCCGACGTGGCTCAACCTTGTCACCCATAAGCGTTGTAACACGACGCTCTGCTCTTGCTGCATCATCAATTCGAACTCGAATTAGTGTCCTTGTTTCTGGGTCCATCGTTGTATCCCAAAGCTGATCTGCATTCATTTCGCCGAGACCTTTATAGCGCTGTAGCATATAGCCTTTTCCGACTTTTTTGATCGCATCTTGCAAATCATCGTCGCTCCATGCATATTCAATTATTTCTTTTTTACCGGAGCCTTTACTAACTTTGTATAATGGCGGGAGAGCAATATATACTTTCCCCGCATCAATAAGCGGCTTCATATAGCGATAGAAAAAGGTAAGTAATAAAACTTGAATATGAGCTCCATCTGTATCCGCATCGGTCATGATAATGACCTTATCATAATTAATATCTTCTATCGTAAAGTCGGATCCAATACCACCACCAACTGCATGGATAATCGTATTAATTTCTTCATTCTTGAAAATATCTGCTAGTTTTGCTTTTTCTGTATTGATTACTTTTCCCCGCAAAGGAAGAATCGCTTGAAAACGACGATCTCTCCCTTGTTTAGCAGATCCACCTGCAGAGTCACCCTCAACTAAATATAATTCATTTTTCTCTGGATTTCTTGATTGAGCAGGTGTGAGCTTTCCGGATAATACTCCTTCAGAGCGCTTTCTTTTTTTGCCACTTCTAGCATCTTCACGTGCTTTTCGAGCCGCCTCACGTGCTTGGTATGCTTTAACTGCCTTTTTTATCAAGAGAGAACTAACGTTCGGATTCTCTTCAAGGAAATAGGTTAAATGCTCTGAAACAACAGCATCGACAGCAGAACGTGCCTCGCTAGTCCCTAGCTTTCCCTTTGTTTGACCTTCGAATTGAAGTAAATCCTCTGGAACGCGGACAGACACGATAGCCGTGAAGCCTTCACGAATATCTGCACCATCTAGGTTTTTATCTTTTTCTTTTAGAAGATGTACTTTTCGTGCATATTCATTAAACACCCGCGTCATGGCTGTTTTCGAGCCTGCTTCATGTGTCCCTCCATCTTTCGTCCGCACATTGTTAACAAAAGAAAGCACATTTTCTGAATATCCATCATTAAATTGAAAGGCGAAATCAACTTCGATTTCATTATGCTTTCCTTCAAAGCTTACGACAGGGTGAAGAATATCTTTTTCTTCGTTTAAATACTGGACAAATGCTTCAATCCCATTCTCATAATGGAACATTTCTTGCTTATCATTGCGGTCATCCACAATTTCAATCTTCATTCCTTTTAAAAGAAAAGCGGATTCACGTAGACGCTCACAAAGAGTTTCATAGTTATATGTTGTCGTCGAAAAGATCGATCTGTCAGGTTTAAAATGAATCGTTGTTCCCGTCTGGTTTGTTTTACCCACTTTTTCTAACGTTGTAGCAGGTTTTCCACCATTTTCGAAACGTTGCTCATAAACAAAACCGTCTCTTTTAATTTTAACAACGAGCCATTCGGATAAAGCATTTACTACAGAGGCACCAACTCCGTGGAGACCCCCGCTCGTCTTATAGCCTCCTTGTCCGAACTTCCCACCGGCATGGAGCACAGTTAAGATAACCTCTGGTGTTGGTTTACCTGTACTATGCATCCCAGTAGGCATTCCTCGCCCTTTATCTACGACACTAATAGAATTATCTTTATGTATTTTAACGATGATATGATCACCGAAACCTGCTAATGCTTCATCAACAGCGTTATCGACAATTTCATAAACAAGATGGTGAAGACCTCTTGAATCCGTACTTCCAATGTACATTCCTGGGCGTTTTCTAACTGCATCCAGCCCTTCGAGTACTTGTATGGCATCATCATTATAGTTAAAAGCCTCCTGATTTCTTGCCACGAACATTCCCCTTTCATTCCTAGAAAAGCGCAAGGCGCCTGGAGCTAGCCAGTTCTCGATCTCAAAAACTGACTTTCTTATCTTTTAAATAAGTATTACTTGTTACCATAAGTTTCAATAACTTCTATGCTATATTGTATCTTTTTATTTTATTTTGGCAAATGCGTTCTTTAAATTTATGGCAAATTAGTGTATCCAAGACTCTAATTATAATTGTTTTTTGGAAAAAGAAAAACATGAGATCGAAGAAGATCTCATGTTAGATTCTTATTTTGTTAAAGCATGTTCCACTTTGATACAGCGATCCATCACTACTATATATCCCTTTTCCTTCAAGAACTGATAGGCTTCTTCATTGCTTAGACCAAGCTGTGCCCAAAAAACATCGGCATCGATTTCGGCAAATTCCTTTGCTACAGCTGGTAAATGCTCTGAACGCCTGAAAACGTTCACAATATCGACATGACCTTCAATGTCTTTCAAGGTTGGAACAGCTTTTACCCCTAGAACTTCGTCAACTGTCGGATTAACAGGAATAATTTCATAGCCTGCATCCTGCATGGCTTTAGACACCATATAGGATGTTTTCTCTGGATTACCACTTAGTCCAACTACTGCTATTCGTTTGGCTTTCTTTAATATTACCCCTAATTCATCTCTGCTTGGAATCTCAATTGCCATATTTAATTCCTCCCAATCATATAAGTAGAAACCTTATTATTAATATTACCGAAAAACAGTATTTTTTTCTAATCAGGAGATTTTTGGAACTAATAAGCAATCGTATGAAGTTTTTTTACTAGTCTTTTTATCGAGTGATTTGCTTCCTTTAAAACAATTTCTTTATTAATTGTTTTTAAAATTCGATTTTCCATTAAGATTTTACCATTTACTATGGTTGTTTCGACATCCGCTCTCGTTGCAGAATATACAATTCGTGAAATAGGGTCGATATCAAAGGTTGGGTAAACATGAAAATCATTTAAGTTCAAAACAGCTAAGTCTGCCTTTTTCCCCACTTCGATACTGCCGATTTCATGCTCCATTCCAACTGCTTTTGCTCCTCCTATCGTTGCCATACGAAAAATGGTTCTTGCGTTCATGGAGGTTGGGCCATGAATAGGCTTTTGTATAAGAGCAGCAAGCCTCATTTCATTAAACATATCAAGATTATTATTACAAGGGGCACCGTCTGCACCGAGACTTACATGTGCATTTGCTTCAAGTAAGGAAGGAACTTCAGCAACGCCTGAAGCGAGCTTCAAATTAGACCCAGGACAATGGCTTACTTTCACGCCCCGCTCCTTAATAATTCGTTTCTCCTCTTCATCGAGCCATACACAATGAGCCAGAATCAACCGTTCATTCGCTAGCCCGAGATGGTCTAAATATACTACATTTCGCATGCCATGTTCTTGTTCCACGAGTAAAATTTCATTTGTATTTTCTGATGCATGTGTATGCACTCGTACATGATATTTCTCAGAAAGTTCCCTTACATTCACTAATAATTCCTCTGTACATGAAACGACAAAGCGAGGTGAGAATGCATATTGAATTCGACCGCCATCAAAATTATGCCATTTTTCTAGTAAGTCTACACTTTGCTGGATCGATTCGTTCGTATTCTCTCTTAGCAAAACGGGCACCGCATCTCCCTTATCCATCATGACTTTTCCGGAAAGAGCTCGTATGCCACTTTCTGCAATCGCTTGAAACGCATAATCGGTGTGGTGCACCGTTTCCATATCAACAACCGTTGTTGTTCCACTTTGTAATAGCTCACCAATCCCAAGCATCGCCGAATAATAGATAGATTCTTCATCATGGGAAGCTTCTAATGGCCAAATTTTTTGCTTTAGCCAATCCATTAACTCCAAATCATCAGCTTGACCACGAAACAGTGTTTGACAAAGATGGATATGGGTTTGAATAAAGCCTGGTATAATAGTTCGTCCGTTAGCATCAATAACTTTATTTGCAGAATAAGGTAGATTTAATCCAATATCAATGATCCGATCATCAACAATATAAATATCACCTTGCAAGATTTCTTCGTTTCTGTTCATTGTGATAATCTCAGCATTTTTTATGAGGATACTGCTCATTATACCCCTCCATGGGACTGACATTGTTTACTCGATAAATACAGCTACTGCACGAATGGGAGAGCCTGTTCCCTTTCTAATTCTGAGTGGAAGTCCAAAATATAAAAAACGCATATTGGCGATTTGATCTAAATTACACAGATTTTCCGTATTTGTAATGCCGTATTCTCTACAAACTAGATGACCAGAATACTTCGTATCATCAGGGTGGTCAATAGCTGGAGCATCGATGCCAATATTAACAACGCCTTTTTCTGCTAGCCATTTGGCTGCTTTGTAATCAAGACCTGTATAGCTTGTTAGCCAATCGTCAGTACCATAGGAGCGGTTATAGTGTCCGGTGTATAAAAGTACAATATCTCCTTTGTCTAGAAATTGTTCTGAGCGGTGTAACGCATTTTCTAAATCACTTTCTGTAATTGAGCGACTGGAAGGAACATGAGAAAGATCTAAGCATAAAGCTGGACCGTAAAAGTATTCTAAAGGCATTTCATCAATGTATTTTCCATTTGGATCATATTCATATGTAGCGTCACTATGCGTAGGACCATGTTCATTAATAATTAAATTATTCGTTGCAAAAGGAAATCCAATCTTTTTTTCTGTTTCTTCATGCGTAATATTTGGAAAAATCATTGTTGTCGGATGAAGAGGAAACACGGGCATTCCATGATATATTTCTTGAGTTAAATCTACGAGCTTTACCCCCATAAGAGCATCACTCCTCTCTAGACAATTGTTGAAATCACTTCGAACTTATCAACATCGATTAAGCCTTTATCGGTTATTTTCCATTTCGGGCTTGTTACGAGTGACCAAAATGATAAATGCATAAAAGGAACATCTAAGCCACAACCAAGTACTGAATTTGCTAAATGAGATAATTCATCAATTTTCTCACTAAGTTCCCTACCTGTTAGTTCATCTGTCATTAAGCCTCCAATTCGGAGTGGTAAATCACCGATTACTTTGCTATCCTTTACCATTGCTATTCCACCATCCATTGCGATAACACGATTGATCGCCATAACCATATCATCATAGTTCGTACCTGTAACGATAATATTGTGTGTATCATGTGCAACACTCTCAGCAATGGCACCGCTCTTTAATTTAAAGCCATTGATAAATGTTTTCCCTACCTTTCCAGTTCTTCCGTGCCGTTC
>JAEWIG010000428.1 GCA_023387295.1 Bacillota bacterium
TAATAGCGGGTCTAAATGATAGAGCCGTCCTTTATTTAATCCAGAATGGGGTAATTTCATAGATAGTAATAGTTTTTTTGCAATATTTTCTGAAGAAAGCTGAAGAAAATCGCGGAACTGTTGATTAGAAATCGTTGAATTAAATAAAAGCAGGTAATCGACTAGTGCTTGTTGATGAGCGCTTTTGTCGTTATATTTACAAACAGGACAAATCCATGTTCCATGCTGCCTTTTCATAGGAAAGGTGTCGCAATTTGGGCATTGAATGCCTTTTAAAATATCAGTTTCGGGAATTTTATATAATTCGAGAATATTCACTTGTTCGGGTGTATGTTTTTTTAATAGATGACTTTTTATTTTGGAGATTTCTTTTGTAGAAAGGCTTCCGTAGTTATATTTCTTTTTCATCGTAGCAACCTTATCTAGAATTTTATGAGCGTGTGTGACTCTTTTAACCGCTTCGTAATGATGCTCGTTTGCTTTGATGATTGTCGATGGGTTGCTGATTACGACGAAGTAATCGACCGGAATCGGAATGCCAAGTGGCTTTAACCATTTTCTTAAGTTGTTTCTTTGCCATTCTGCTTGTGAAATAGGATCGAGAAAGCCTTCCTCGGACGAATCAGTAGTCCGGATGAGCTGCTTGAATGCTGAATCAAAATAGATAGTTCCCTTTATATTTTTAATTTCAAGTGTCAGAGCAAAGGTTGGATGAAGGATTAATGTATCGATTTGGAAGAAGTTGTGTCCATTTTGAAGGCGAAGATCGTGGAAAATGATGAATTCTTTATGGGGGAGCTTATGAACGTAGTAATCTGAAGATTTCTCTCCTGCAAAACCAGCTTTTCTTTTTGCGAAATCCTGTTCAATTAATGCGCGTTTAACATGATCTGGCGGTAGCCTTTTTAATAAAGCTTCTAATTTTAATAATCTAAGGGGGATTGTTCGTTCTTTGGCTATCAATCTATTCACTCCTTGCGTGGTTATTAATAGCTAATTCGATTTATATTAAGGAAAATCCTTCAATATCTTTCGTTTCGCTTCCAGCAATTTTAAGGACAACTGTTTTCGATCCGTGCTTAGTAGAGTCTTTTGGGTTGTTAGTCTCTACTAGCATCGGCCGTAGTATTTTTGTCGTCAAAAATGAAGATTGTTATTTTTCTACAGCCTACACATCCAAATGATAAATCAACAATTCTCCTTTTCGTCCCATCGCTCGGACTCCTTTATTTTCAAATCCACACTTTTGGTAAACTTGCTGAGCAGTTTTATTGCTAGCATTCACGGCAAGGATAATTTCATTTTTAAGCGGAAAGTTTTCCTTTATGAATGTCGGTAATAATTCAAGTGACTTTCTAGCAATCCCTTTTCCTTGAAAGGAGTGATTAACCGAATAGGCTCTTAATAATATTGCACCTTTGTTATCACTATATTCCTTAACACCATCCCATCCATGAAAGACAAAAAATCCAGCTGGCACACGATTAGATAAAATAACGATAGGGTGGCAATCTTCTTCCTGTTCACATATTTTTATTGCGTCCAATGGTAATGAAGTATAGTTTATTTGTTCCTCAGGTAAAAAATAGTCTTCCATAAATGTTTTATATTCCGGCTTGTAAAAATCTAAAGCTACCATATTCATATTTAGCATTAGGATTCTCCTTAATCATAAAGTATAATAGAAACGAACGTATGTTTGAGAATATTATATATGCAGCTTTCTTTTTAAGCAAATGAATTATTGGAAAATAGAGGAGGATGTATATTGGGAAAAGACACAATTATTACGCATTATGAAAAATCAATTGAATTTGCACTAGGTTTGGGAAATCTCTCCGAAGTGCAATGGAGGAAACCGATTAAAGAAAATAAGTGGAGTATTGCAGAAATAATTGGTCATTTCATTCCTTTGGATGAGTTTATCTTGGAATCTCGTTTACCGTACTTCTTTCGAAGTGAAAATTTGCCGAAAGGTCCAGATGTGCAAGAACTAAATGATGAGTCTACGAGGAAAAGCAGTGTTCAAGCGAAAGAAGAAACGATTGAAAGGTTTATAGAGATTAGAAGAAAGCTTATTACTGAGCTAACCGTTTTAGAGGATGAAAAGTGGCGACAAACTTTTTATATTGGAAAAACAGAGCTTTCCTTATATCGATATTTTTCAAATATGCTTGAGCATGATGATCATCATTTTGCACAAATTAATAGTGCGAATGATGAGAGAGGAGGCTCCGATGTTGATAAAAACAGAGAATGATATTCTAGCATTTGTAGCAGAAGATAAATGGATGATGGAGGTTTTACATGCTGCAAAATCTCTGAACCTACCTGACTGGTGGATATGTGCAGGATTTGTGCGCTCGAAAATTTGGGATGTGCTGCACGACTTTCAGGATCAAACGCCACTTCCCGATATCGATGTCATTTATTTTGACGGAAAAAATATAGATGAGTTAGCAGAAAAGCAATTTGAGAATCAATTAACTCAACTACTTCCGCACATCCCTTGGTCTGTAAAAAATGAGGCGAGAATGCATATTAAAAATGATTTCCCTCCGTATTCCTCTTCCATCGATGCGATTTCAAAGTTCCCTGAAACAGTAACTGCTTTAGGGTTGACTCTAGATGCATGTAATAATGTAAAATTGGCTGCTCCTTGGGGGATAGGTGATGTGATACAGTTGAAAATAAAGCCAACTCCATTTTTTATGGAAACAGAGGAGCGGATGCTTCTATATAAAGAGCGGATAAAAAAGAAGAATTGGCCACTTATTTGGAATAAGGTCGAAGTGATCGAGTAATTTATTAAAATACGGAAAAATGAAATTTTTGTAAAGCTTAATTATGATAAGATTAGGTAAAACAGAAGAGGAGTATAAAATAAAAATGCTTAACATTGATTTTACCTCCGTATTTTCTGGATTATTAGGATGGGGCATTGTTGGGATACTTGCCTATCGTATATATAAAAAGCAATTAACAAGACCTAGATTCTGGAAGATTTTTATTGTTATTTTGATTGGAATGTTTTCATTTTCATTTAGTTTGCCTATGTATGACACGATTTTTAATATCCCCATATTACCGTTAGGTGTGTGGATATTATATTTGTTTTTAAAAGGAAAGAAAGACAAGTGGCAGAGGTACCGACCGTTTGCATGGTTAGGCTTTTTTGCTAATTTTATTTTCTTATTATCATCTTTGATTGCGCTCCCTGTTTATTATGTCATTTACCCCAAAAATGAGCCATCAACGTATCTATCAAACGTAGAAAACGCTTCGATTGTTCATACTCATCCTTCAGCAAAGAATTTCACATTAAATAATAAAAAGCTAGAAGAGAATCTACATTCCTTAAAAGAAAATAAGTTTTATAGTGACGAATGGTATGAAAAAACATATATGAGTGATGAGGCGAATAAAAGAGATGAATGGTATCCTTATCATCTTATTGGAGCTAAATCAAAGTGGGGAAGTGGCCTTGAAACAATGATTTATATCGAGGATGACGGAAAAGGAATTTTGATTTCGACTCCAAAATATCAATTATATTTCCGTTCTGAAACAACTCTGCTAGAGGGGGAGAAGTAAATGAAGAAAAAAGGGCTTTTCCTCTTAGTAGGGTTAGTTGGATTCATTATCTTTGCAGTGAGTGTTTCTTGGTTTGATTTCTCAAAACCTACAGCCTTTCCGACACATGATCAGTTAATAGCTGAAATGAATGGCCTTTTTCCAGAAGCAGCTGCCAGTGTCATTCAAGATACGATTTTTCTTGATGAACGGCATGTTTATGTTCCGTTTATTTCAAAGGAAGATCGTTATAGTTCAAGTTATTGGGTATGGAAAAAGAAAGGTTGGAAGGTAGCATATATAAAAACATCAGGTGAGCCGCGTATATGGAAAATAAATCAGAAAGATTCTTCAACCTATCATCTAGTTTGGAATTTTTATCCCGAAGAAGAATTGGATGAAATCCGTTTTAATTTAGTGAGGAACAGGGGGTATTCTGTTTCCGAAGGAGTTGAAACGTATTACCCGAGAGTCCAAATGCAAAGAGAAGTTTCTCTAAAAGAGAGCCCGTTTGGTGCGCTTCAACTCCCCAAAGAATGGGTTACTTTTATTAACCCATTAATGAAAATGGAGAAGGCAAAACAACCGGGTTTGCTATCCTATTTTGATCTCAAACAATATATGTATTTTGGATGGATGGCATATGATGAAAATGAGCAGCGAGTACTTCCTATAATGACTCAACATAATAGTGGTTTTTCGTTGGAGAATGAGGACATTGATTTTGTCATGAGCTTAAACGAAATGGAGCTTGAATTCCCGGAATAGTGGAGAAGTAGAGGGATAGAAAGTCTGATCTAATCTTAAAATGACGGAAATTAGAAACTGATAGATAATAACAGAAGAACCCAGTATCGGGTCCTTCATTGTGTTAATCGTCATCATCGTCACGCCGCTGTTCCTGTTCTTCTTTTTCTCTTTCTTACTCAGCTTTATCTTGCTCTTTTTTCTTTTTTTCTAGCTCTTCTTGCTGTTCCTGTTCTTCTTTTTCTCTTTCTTTCTCAGCTTTTTCTTGTTCTTTTTTCTCTTTTTCTATCTCTTCTTGTTTTTCCTGTTCTTCTTTTTCTTTCTCTTTCTCTGCTTTTTCTTGTTCTTTTTTCTTTTTCTCTAGCTCTTCTTGCTGTTCCTGTTTTTCTTTTTCTCTTTCTTTCTCAACCTTTTCTAGTTCTTTCTTCTTTTCTTTTAATTTTTTTTGTTCGAGCTCTGCTAATTCCTTTTCTCTGTCGTCATCATCATCGGTGAAGTTATGCTCTTTTTTCGTGCTGTC
>JAEWIG010000078.1 GCA_023387295.1 Bacillota bacterium
CATGTAGACCCTTCCCGAAGAACAACGGAACTTCATATGAAAATCCACCCTCTTTAATCTGAATGAGATGCTTCCATTCTTCCGATTCCTTGTTCAGCTTAAGCATGAGCGTCTCGTCATTAGATAGATTCTCTACCTTTCCCTTTAGTAAAAAGGTCTCTTTCCCTTTTATATAGCTCGTTTCCATATCAATAGATAATCCTGCTGTAAATCCAAATGGAGTGTATGTAACATCACGCTTTAAGCTAGGATTTACATTGAACACATCAAACCTTGTTGTATCATAATAATAGTTTTCTCGGTCCATACTTGGAAGCTGAACAGTGACACTATATTCACCTTCTCCATTGAAAAAATGGATCGTTTGTTTGAACTCCCCATTCTCAATTGGAGCATAATATTCATGCTGATCACCTGCAGGACTCTCCTTATCAGAACGTACCTTTATCCATGCATAGTTTGATTTTAGCTGACTAGATTGTTCTATCTTTCCCTCTACCACTATTTTTCCGTTAGCAGCAAATTTTTTGAACTCAGGTTGGCTAATGGTTGCTCCAACTTCCTCACTGTATGAGGTGAGCTCCAGTGGACTAAGCTCTAATTCACTATTTTTCTGCTCAACTAGCCGTTCATACTCATCCTGCTTTTTTTCTTCTTTCTTCTCTTCTTTTTTTTCTTCTTTTATTTCACCTGTGCTTGTATTACTACAAGCTGAAATAAACAATAGAAAACATAATAATACCAAGCTAAATTTTCTTTGTTTCATTTTCTCCTCCTCATAATCCCATATTTCTCTTTACTTCACTGTTCTCTATGGATTACGTTCTTTAGCTGTATTAGTTTCTAAGCCTTATATATCATTTTCAGATTTTTAAGAAATTCATTTTAGGGATTTATAACTATTTTGTCTAATTATAGATTTTTTAATATAATTCTAAACAACAAAAAACTCCCACCCCCAAGATTTTCATCTTGAGAGCGAGAGTTTATGTTTCGCGGTACCACCTCAGTTTATTAATATGTCACCATATCAACTTCTTCGTGATTTTAAATAATCCGCTCTTTCTATTTCATAGTACATAAAGATTCTAATATGATTTTCTTACCTATTTTGGACTTACTTCATACGCTTTCAAGATAATTTCCATTGATTTCTTGCCTTCTTCACCATTGATTAACGGCTCTGTGTTATTGTTAATCGCATCAATGAAATCTTTATAAAGCGGAGTATGGCCTTCACCATAAACATTATCAATTTCGGTTTCTTCTTGCTGCTTATCATAGTCTCTTTCATCTGCAAACTGCCATGTTTTAATTTCGTTAACAGCTAGTCCACCGATAACGACTGTTCCGGTTTCACCGAAGATACTTAATGTTTCTTCTAAGTTTTTCGGATAGACAACGGCACTACCTTCGATGATACCGATTGCACCGTTTTTAAACCGGATTAAAATCGCACCAAAGTCCTCCATCTCGATGTCTCGTAGGAAGGTTTCTCTTTCAGCATGAATACGTTCTACCTCAGAACCCATCATCCATTGAAGAAGGTCAATGTTATGTATACATTGGTTCATAAGTGTTCCGCCATCTAGTTCAGCAGTTCCACGCCATGGAGCCTGCTTATAATAATTGTTATCTCGAGTCCAAAGAATTCGAGCTGTTCCATTCATTATTCTTCCAAAACGGCCTTCTTCGATCGCTCTTCTTAGCTTTTGAATCGGAGGATTGAATCTATTTTGGTGAGATACACAAATTTTTAGGTTCTTCTCTCTTCCTAATGCGATCATTTGATCAGCATCTTCTACAGATAGAGCCATTGGCTTTTCAATTAACACATGTGTTCCATTATTCATGCAGTCAATGGCATGCTTTGCATGATAACCGCTTTCTGTAGCGATCGTAACTACATCAATGTCTTCGTTCTTTAGCATTTCCATATAGTCTGTGTAAATTTTCACATTTGAATTCGGAAGTGCTTTTTCATATTGATCTTTTCTTTCAACTGCTTTTTCTTTTACGATATCACATGTAGCTACCAATATTGCATCTTGTTCGTTATTTATTAGCGCTTCCACATGCTTATAAGAAATTCTTCCGCAGCCTACTATTGCGAATTTTAATTTCGTCATTTTTTATCACCTCTGTAATACTATATAATACCTCATTTTGAGATTTTTTAAAGTAATGACCCGGATTTTTTATAAAAATATCACAAACATAAAAAGAGAGCGCAATTCTTGCGGCAGAATTGAGCCTGACTTAATATGTAGGATAGTTGCTATTTCATCTACTTTATAGCCCTCTACATAATAAAGTAATAATACAGTCTTAGGATTATTTGGCAATTTCATAAGATGGTCGAGCAAACTATAGTTTTCTTCATCCTTACAAAATAGTTGCAAATCATTGATATATATATATACTTATGCATAAAATTAAACGTTCTCATATTTTTGCAACGATTAGTAGCAATAGTTATCAACCATGCTTTCTCGTGTTCTGAATGGTGGAAAATTGGAGATTTAGTTAGATAAGTAAGGATGTGCACGTAAGTAATTACGGAATGCAAGATGACGGTCAATTTCGGAATTGCCTAATTGATAATTTTGCTTATCGATAAAAGACTTTTTCATTAAATTCAAAAAAGACCAGTCAATATCTACTGACTAGTCTAATAAAGTAAATGAAGATTTAACAGAATAACACTTCTGTAAAAATAATAGTAATCATCCAAGTTTATCGCTAATTTTTTTCTTTACTGGCATCCAAACTTCGCTATATACATTTTCCGACGTACCATTGTGTTTTGTAAAAGAAATTCCAGGTATATCTGAAACTTCATAATCTGAAGAAGGCAACCATTCAGAATAAATTTTTGCGGTAGTTTCTTGAAGCGTAGCAGGGAATGGTCCTTGATTAGGGAAAATAGCCCATAAACTTTCTTCAATAGAAATTTGCTCCAAATCATCGAATGGATTTTCTTTTGTAGTTGCAAAACCAATCATATGGGTTAAGTACCCTTTTTCTTCTAAGAAACCATCATCAAAATTATAAGATACATTTAAGACTTGATGAGGATATAAATCAGCTAATTGATGCATTTCATTTCTTTGTTGTTCGGTAATTGACTGGGCTAGTTCTAAGATAGCATTATTTACACCTTCGAACTGAATTGGTACTCTTTTCGATACACCTACTATATTAAACTTTTCTTTATTTTCGATTTTGAATTCCATGGATATTCCTCCTCTAATATCTATATAAAATGAAAATTTGGGAAATGATTTTTGAATTTTATTTTTAGTTACTTCTGAAGGTAAAAAACCACTCCATTCACGAAAGGCTCTTGAAAATCCTTCTATTGATTGATAACCATATTTATAAGCAATATCTGTCACTTTTGCTCCGTTAATTAATTCAACATTCGCAACTGATAATCTCCTATTTTTGATGTACTCATTTAATGACATTCCAGCCATATACGAAAACATTCTTTTAAAATGATAATCAGATAGTCCTACAATTTTTGATATATCTTTTCCAGAAATTTCTTCCGTTAAATGTGTTTCAATGTAATCCATTAAATTATTGAAATCCTGTAACATTCATTTCCCTCCTTACAAATACATATTATCCTAAAAATTTATTACTAACTCGATATTTTTTATACGGAAATTATCGGAACTTATTTGCCGTTAATATTTTGGTTATTGAGCAATCGGGCTTTACTTCAACAAGAACTAGCGTTACTTATTTTCTTGATGTTTCTTAAATTGGGTATCTAATTTCAAATGTTATTGTAACGAAAATAGTGTATTACACATAGTATTAACCATATAGTGTATATCATATAGTTTGTAAAATTGAGGTGGGTGAATGAGTACTTTACTAAGTTCATTAACGACAGAGCTGAGGAGAGGAACGCTGACATTAGCTGTTTTAAGTCAATTACGAACACCCCGGTATGGATATTCCCTTGTTCAGTTATTGGAGGAATCGGGCATTAACATTGATCAAAGTACCGTGTATCCATTGCTTCGCCGTTTAGAAAAACAGGAGTTAGTAACGAGCAGCTGGGATACAGCTGAGAGTAGGCCCCGTAAGTATTATGTTTTAAGTGAATACGGTCTGGAAATCTTTTTGCAGTTAAAAAAGGAATGGATTAAAAATTCGAAAGAACTTTATGGTTTATTAATAGGGGATGAGGAAAATGAATTTGATTGAGGTTTATATTCATGAAGTCACTCGCAGGCTTCCTGAAAAAAATCGTGTGGATATTGCACTCGAACTGCGTTCAACGATTGAGGATACTCTGCCTGATGATTACAGTGAAGAAGATGTTAAGGTCGCTCTTGAAAAATTAGGAAATCCAGCAGCACTAGCGAGAGGTTATCGAGATCAGCCAATGCATCTCATAGGTCCACGCTATTTTGATTTATATGTCTCGTTATTAAAAATGATTTTACCAATTGCCGCTGTGGTCGCGCTGATTTCTATGATTGCCGATTATTTTATTGGCTATAGTGGAGAAGAAGCTATTGTAAATGTTGTTCTTACCATTATGGGTAAAGGGATATGGAAAGTTTTCGAAGTCGGGGTCCATACCTTTTTCTGGTTTACACTCGTTTTCGCGATTATAGAAAGAGCAGATAAAGGAGAAGATCAGCAACCACTATCAGCAAGTCTTAAAAAATGGACACCTGATGATTTGAAAAACATCCCTTATATTCCTAAGAAAAAAGCTATTTCAAAGTGCGAAGTATTTGGAAGTTTATTGTGGACAGCGATTTGGGCCACCCTTTATTTTTATGCTAATCACCTTGTAGGTGTATATGAAGGCGGCAGAGCTGGACTTGAATTCGTGATTCCAGCTTTAAATCAGGATGTTTTACTTCGTTATTGGCCAATCGTTATCATTGTCATCGCACTCGAAATTGGGTTAGCTCTCTACAAGTTAATTAAGGGGCAATGGACGAAAAAAATGGCAATCTTTAATACTGCTCTTGAGCTTATCGCAACCGTTGTATTCATTGTCATATTAAGCAATCCAAATTTACTTTATCAAGAATTTATTACGTATATGAGTGGTTTATTTAATTCATCAGCTATACAATTTAAGACATGGATAGTTGGATCCATGATAATCATCTTTATTTTAACTGCGGCATTCAATTCGTTCGAGGGATTTCGTAAGTCTAGAATCCGTTAATTCATATTTCTTTATTAAATATAAGGATAAGTACTCACCGGTTTTAACAGTCTTTGATTTTCCGTAAATAACACATAAAATAAAGCCGAATTCCCCTTTAAATGCCAGGGAAATTCGGCTTTTGTATTCAACAATCACGGCGATTGTTGAATAGATGATTTATTTTAAGTTACCATAACTGTCATTCTCTACAATCTGGACCAAAAATGAAAAGAGAGCACTTATCTTTGTTCCAGGATAGCACCCTTTACTTGAATAACGGATGATTTCAATAATTGATAAGCCCCTACTCAAGAATTGCTTAATTTAAAAGAAAGTTATTTTTGGTTGAAATTACCAATAATTCGATGTATCATATTGATATATCAATATGATACATCGAATTATTGGTAATTTCAACCAAAAAT
>JAEWIG010000031.1 GCA_023387295.1 Bacillota bacterium
CCACAGCATGTATAACTCATGTTGGGATAATGAACGACCTCAACATTTCTTTCCTTAGCCAACATTATAATATGTTTAACATAAGGACTACTTGCATCCTTCATTAATATTTTCCAAGGAACTCGGCGTAACAGGACACGAGTCGTTTCTCCAACCCCTGGCTTGATGAGGTGAGTAGAAGCTATTTCGAATTCATCTGCGATTTGCTGTACTTCCTTCATCCCTTGAAACGTTATTGTTTCTTGATTTTCCATCAATTGTGAAGCTGCTTCACGTGCTTTTTCACTAATGGACGAAAATTCCTCCGTAATAACATCAAGATATTCATTTGAAACATCAGCATTCACTAATTCTTTATAAAATTTTGCACCATGAAAATCATTTTCTCCAATTAGCTCATCGTTTAATACAGTCCTACTTATTAATCCAGAAACGGTTGAGTTTAAACAAGCACTCGGAATTAAAAAATCTTCTCTCGTTCCATATAAACTTGTACAATGTCCAGGATCTGCTAGAACAGCTAGCTCATCGTCCAGTTCAACGCCATATTTTTCCTTGAATGCTATGCAAGCTTTCGTTAATTCGATTGAAATAGCTCCTTTTCCCGTCCATCCGTCAACAAATTGTATTTTCTTTCCTGGATGTTTTTTCAATATATATTGCAATGCATTTTCATCAATTCCACGATCACGGATAATAGAAATACTATAATGTGGGAGATGAACATGATATTGTTCGGAAATATATCTTTTTATCAGAATCCCAATAGGTGTTCCAGCACGTGCTAGAGAAACGAGTACGATGTTTGGTCCTTTTAATTGAAAAAGCTGTTCTGACACGATAGCTGTACACATCGCTACTTTTTCTTTATATTCCTCTAGTGTCTCTCTAAATAGCTGGACATAGTTTTCTGGTGGCTGATACTCAATGGGCAATGTTTCACTATAATGTTGGCCAGATTGGATATTTTTTTCCCGATATTCAATTGAGCCTTCAAGATGATGTTCACTTAAGTCTTTTAACAAAAATACGACTTCATTTTTTGGATAAGAACCAAATGGCATTGAAACAGCTTGCTTTTCAATCATTACATTATCCTCCATTAAAGTAGATCACCTTTATATCTTTTATATTTGTTTTCTTCAATTCATTTATGAAAGATTGTAAATCTTCAAGGCGTATTTCTCTTTCAAAGAAAAGAAATAACTCATCATATTTATCACGCTTAATATTATAAACAAAGTTAGCTATCTCTTGGTCTTCAGGATTCGGAAAAGATAAACCCGCTTTAGCACCATAGTGTTCACCATTATCTACATAAATTGGACTTCTTGTTGTCGAGTGATAAGAAACACCATTCCCCATATAAGAAGCAATTTTCATAGGAATGTACATAAATTCTCCTGTCCCAAGACAGAGTGTCTTATTCCCATTACGCATGTGAGCCAATTGTGTCCCGAGCTCCTCAAGCGTTTCATTTAATTGCATATTATCCTTTGAACGAAGACCAAATCTTCCAGTACCCTTTAAGTAGGGACCGTTATTTATTTTACCATTGGTAGATTGTGAGCCATATGGTAGTAACGTTAATTTTCCAGGAAAAAGCTTCGCTATAGATACCTCTGTTAATGACGGTAGTATCGTCGAATTGCCTATGGTGGATGAACTTTCTTCTATTTCTAATGATCCAACTAATTGAATTGTTCCCTTTAGGAGACTAACTGAATGGATGACAATATCAAGTTCTTTTTCAAGTTCAGCGTATAGTTTCCTGTTTTCCTCTGAGCGCCAATCTAAAATCGAGACAACTGTATATACCTTCCGGGGAAACCTTTTTTGTATCTGGCGAATTATATTAATATTCGTCTTTCCAGTTGTCATTTCATCATCAACAAGAATAATCTCTCGTTCATTGTGAAGAAAGGATTCATCTACATAGCACCGATGAGAGGTCGCATGAGAATGTTCTTCTTCAAAGGTAATGGCTGGATCCAGATTCATTACATTTTCTCGTGTCGTATGGAAAAAATCAGCTCCTTGGAAACAATGAAAGAATGCATGACCCAATGCCGTAGCTGTTTCTGCAAAACCGATGATGACGGGATTTTCATTTTCACTAATAAATGGTTGAAATATGTCATCATCTGTCGGATTTAAAAAAGCCGAAAGTAGTTCCTCCCGTTTTCCAGTATCAATGCCTTTTACCACTTCCATATATCGATTTGCAAGTAATGCACCCGTTAACAAGCCTTTTCTCGGATTTATTGGGATATGCTTTCCTAGCACCTTGCTAACGAAAAGAAATGATCTTTTTTTATTAATTCGAGCTGCCATTGTAAATAGCTCATGATAATGCAATCGATAAGGATTATCGGTAATATTAATGTTAACGCTTAATTCGTCTATAACTGGAAGCGTAAATTTCATTTGTGAGTAAGTCAACGTATGTGTATTCTTCATTTAGCACCCCGTATATTTCTGACTTTAAGAGAATTTTCTGCGCCCAATAATAATGAGGTTTTATTTCATTCATTTTATTTTCAAAAGCGCTTTTCATAACACCTATTCGTCCATCAGCTTTATCCACTATACTTCTGGCATCTAAATATTCCTCATATGATACCGTATTTAAGGCTTGTACAGGTCGTATATGACTGGGATGAATAATCGTTTTACCCGTTATTCCATTTGTAATATCCATAAGAATCTCTCTGATTAAACCATCCATCTGTTTATCTATTAATTCTTCTCTTAATTCAATTCCCTCTTGTCCAAGGCGATCACGGAAGGGAGTCTGTCTTAATTGTGGCTTTAGCATTCTTCCTTTCGAGGAAAAATATTCCCAAACCGGTCCAGAGATTACGTAAGGTTTATCCGAACGCATAAAAACATTAACAATATCAGAAATACAATCTCTAATTACAGCAATATCATAAACTGTCGTATCAGAGTTCCTGCGTATCCC